>CAYPVP010000007.1:0-33423 GCA_964414205.1 uncultured Bacteroidaceae bacterium
AAAAAATATAATAATTCATCTTTGTAATGAATGTTTAAAATATATTTTTAACTAATAATATATATTGTATTCAAATTTTCATATCAAATAATGAAATAAGGCATTAGCAAGTGCAAAAACACAGTTGGCAGGTGCTTAAAACAGTTGAAAAGATTTGCAATTTTGCAAAACATACTATAAAGGAGACAAAATGAAAATCAATGTCATCATTGCAGCAGGTGGAAGTTCTGTTCGCTATGGAAAAAACAAACTTTTTGAACCTCTTGCAAGTTCAAACATAATCATGGAAACAATCAAAAAATTTGTTTACCATGAGCAAATTTCAAGAATAGTTGTAGCAATAAAATCAGAAAATGTTGATGAAATGTTGCAATTTCAAGATTTCTACAACATTGACACCTCAAACAAAAAAATTCGATATGCACAAAATGGTAGCACCAGAACAGAATCAATCGCAAACGCATTGCAAACTGTTGAAGAAGATTGCGACATAATTTTGGTTCATGATGGAGCAAGACCATTTGTTTCGCATGAGTTGATTGAAAACATCATTGATGCAACAAAGAAAAATGGTTCTGCAATTCCTTGCACAGATTTGATTGATTCAATCATCAACATTTCTGCAACGCCAAAATCTCAATGTCGTTCAAACTTCAAATGTGTTCAAACACCACAAGGTTTTGATGCAAAAAAACTCAAACTTGCCTATCAAAAAAGGGAACACAACAACTTCACCGATGATTTCAGTTTGTTTGAAACCTATTTTGGAAGTGAAACAGAAATTGTTGAAGGAGACAAAATCAACATCAAAATCACTTTGCCATCTGACATGAAAACAACACTTTGTGGAACAGGCTATGACATTCATCGCTATCAACAAGGCGATGGATTGGTTGTTGGTGGCATAAAAATTCCATTTGACAAAAGTTTTGTTGCTCATTCTGATGGAGATGTGGTTTTGCATGCAACAATGGATGCAATTCTTTCTGCACTTGGAGAAAAAGACATTGGACATCTGTTTCCAGTTGATGACGACAATTTCAAAGATGCCAACAGTCAAGATTTGTTGAAAGTCGTGATTGAAAAACTTGACAGCAAAAATCTGCACGTCGGCAATGTTTCAATTTCAATCATTGCTGAACAACCAAAAATTTCGCCTCATGTTGACAAAATTCGTGAATCAATCGCAAAAATGTTTGACATTGCAAAAGAAAAAGTGGGACTTACTGCCACAACAAACGAAGAAGTCGGCGAACTCGGAAGTGGAAACTCAATGGCAAGCATTGTTTCAGTTTTGATTTCAAACTAAATTTAATATCACAAACATTGTTTCCAAAGAGCAAAACATATTTCAAATTTACAAACTGCATTGCAACAAAAAAACCACTTGAAATCAAGTGGTTTTTTGTTTAATCATTGTTGAAACACTTACTTTGAAGCCTTTGCTTTGTAGAATTCGCGTTTCAATTTTGCGTCTTGTTCGTTCTTTTCAAACAAAACTTTTGCTGCTTCTGGGTTTTGTTTTGCAAGTGAAGCATATCTGACTTCGCCCATCAAGAATGATTGATAATCTTCTGTTGGTTCTTTGCTGTCATATGACAATCCGTTTTCACCCTTTTCTGCGACTTCTGGGTTGTAACGGAAGAGTTGCCAATATCCTGTGTCAACTGCTTTCTTCATTTCAAGTTGCGACTTGGTCATGTTGATGCCGTGGTTGATGCAAGGTGCATATGCAATGATGATTGAAGGTCCTTTGTATGCTTCTGCTTCTGCAAATGCTTTGACAACTTGGTTCATGTCTGCACCCATTGAAACTTGTGCAACATAAACATAGCCATAGTCCATTGCAAGCAAAGCAAGGTCTTTTTTCTTTGTTCTCTTTCCTGTTGCTGCAAACTTTGCGATTGCGCCAGCAGGAGTTGATTTTGATGCTTGTCCACCAGTGTTTGAATAGACTTCTGTGTCCAAAACCAAAATGTTGATGTCTTCGCCTGATGCCAAAACGTGGTCAACACCGTTGTATCCGATGTCATAAGCCCATCCGTCACCACCAAAAACCCAAACTGATTTTTTGACGAGGCAATCTTTTCTTGATTTGATAAATTTGAGCATTTGTGCAGTTGCACCGTTTGCTTTTGCAATTTCACCATCGAGGAGTGCAATGACGTCTTCTGATGCTTTGATTGAAGCATCTGTGTCATCCATTCCAGCAATCCAAGCAGACATTGCTTCTTTCATTTCTGCTGAGATTTCTCCAACAGCAATGATTGATTCCATTGTTTCAGCAACAGCACTTCTCTTTGCTTTCATAGCAAGGTGCATACCATAACCGAATTCTGCGTTGTCTTCAAACAAACTGTTTGCCCAAGCAGGTCCATGTCCTTTGTCGTTTGTTGTATAAGGGCAAGTTGGAGCAGAACCACCATAGATTGATGAGCAACCTGTTGCGTTTGCGATGAGCATTCTGTCACCAAAGAGTTGAGTTGCAAGTTTGACATATGGTGTTTCACCACATCCTGCACATGCTCCTGAGAACTCAAAGAGTGGCTTTTTGAATTGGCTTGTTTTGACATTGATTGATTTCAAATCAGCAGTTGTTTCAGGAAGGTTTTCTGCAAATGTCCAGTTGTCAGCATCTTGTTGAATTGATTGTTCAAGTGGAATCATTGTGAGAGCCTTTTCTTTTGAAGGGCAAACGTTGACGCAGTTGTTGCAACCTGTGCAGTCATAAGGGCTGACTTGCATACGATATTCATAACCTTTGATTCCTGTTGCAGGAAGTGTTGCAAATGTTGCAGGTTTGTTGCTGAGTTCTTCTGCTGTTGCCAAAACTGGTCTGATTGTTGCGTGTGGGCAAACAAGTGAACAACGGTTGCATTGAATACATTTTGAAGGGTCCCATGATGGAACCATGACAGCAACGCCACGTTTTTCATATTTTGTTGTGCCAACTGGAACATATCCATCTGGTGTGAAAGCAGAAACAGGAAGTTTGTCACCTTGTTGAGCAATGATTGGAGCAACAATTTCGTTGAAGTAGTCATTGTTTGCAGGTGGAAGTGGGTCAGCACCTTCTGTTGTGGTTGCCCAATTTTCAGGATATTGAATTTCAATGAGGTTTGCAATTGCATTGTCTACGCAAGCATAGTTCATGTTGACAACTGCATCGCCTTTCTTGCCATATGTCTTTTTGATTGCTTGTTTCATATAGTCTTCTGCTTGTGCATAAGGAATGACATTGGCAATTTTGAAGAATGCTGCTTGGCAAACAGTGTTGACACCACGTGATGCGCCAACTTCTTTGATGACTTTCAAGCCATTGATAACAAAGAATTTTGCCTTCTTTTGAGCAATGATGTTTTTCATTGAAGCAGGAAGTTCTTTTTCGAGTTGTTCAAGAGATTCCCATTGTGTGTTCAAAAGGAATGAACCACCTTCTTTGAGGTCAGAAACCATGTCATAGCGAAGAACATAAGATTCGTTGTGGCAAGCAATGAAGTCTGCACTGTCAATCAAATAGGTTGATTTGATTGGAACATCACCAAAACGCAAGTGTGAAACTGTCAAACCACCTGACTTTTTGCTGTCATATGCAAAGTATGCTTGGGCATATTTGTTTGTGTGGTCACCAATGATTTTGATTGAGTTTTTGTTTGCACCAACTGTTCCGTCTGAACCAAGTCCATAGAACTTGCATGAGATTGAACCTGCTGGAGCAGCATCAATTTTTTCTTTGACTTCAAGTGAAGTGAAAGTGACATCATCGTTGATTCCAACTGTGAAGTGAGTTTTGTTTGTTGCACCCATGTTTTGATAGATTGCATTTATCATTGAAGGGTTGAATTCTTTTGAACCAAGACCATATCTTCCACAAAGAACTTGTGCCTTGAAGCCTTCTTCATTGAGAGCAGCAACAACGTCCAAATAGAGAGGTTCGCCAAGTGAACCAGGTTCTTTTGTTCTGTCCAAAACTGTGATATATTTTGTTGTCTTTGGAAGTGCAGCAACAAGTGCTTTTGTGTCAAATGGACGATACAAACGAACTTTGACAATACCAACTTTTTCCCCTTTCTTTTCAAGATAGTCAATTGTTTCATCAACTGCTTCACAACCTGAACCCATCATAACAATGACTTTTTCAGCATCTTGTGCGCCATAGTAGTCAAACAAGTGCATTGGACGACCAGTGATTGTTGCAACTTTGTCCATGATTTCTTGAACGATTGATGGAACTGCATTGTAGAATTTGTTTGCGGCTTCTCTGTTTTGGAAATAGATGTCGCCGTTTTGTGCTGTTCCTTGTTGGTGTGGGTGTTCTGGGTTCAATGCTCTTTCTCTGAATGATTCAATTTCATCAAAGTTTACAAGTGGCTTAATTTCATCATATTCAATGACATCAATTTTTGAAACTTCGTGTGAAGTTCTGAAACCATCAAAGAAATGAAGGAATGGAATTGAAGATTTGAGTGTTGCAAGGTGAGCAACCAAAGCCATATCCATTGTTTCTTGAACAGATGATGCAGCGAGCATTGCAAAACCAGTTTGACGGCATGCCATGACGTCAGCATGGTCACCAAAAATGTTCAATGCGTGAGCAGCCAATGCTCTTGCTGAAACATGGAAAACGCATGGTAGCAATTCACCAGAAATTTTATACATGTTAGGAATCATCAAAAGCAAACCTTGGCTTGCTGTGAATGTTGATGTCAATGCACCTGCTGCAAGTGAACCATGAACAGTTCCTGCTGCACCTGCTTCTGATTGCATTTCAGCAACTTTCAAGACATTTCCCATAAGGTTTTTTCTGCCTTGTCCTGCCCATTCATCACAGCTTTCAGCCATTGGTGATGATGGTGTGATTGGGTAAATTGCTGCAACGTCAGAAAACGCATAAGCGATATGCGCTGCCGCTGTATTACCATCAATGGTCATTTTTTTCATACATACCTCCAAAGATTATGAAATAGTGTTTCTTATATCGTTAGAATTTAATCTTATGCCATTATAGAACTTTCAAATTTTTTAGTCAATAGATTTTGGCTTGAAAGAAACATATTTGGTCTATAATTCATTATACATATTCAATTTTTTTGCAAACAATCAAAACTAGAATATAAAACGCAAAATGAAACAAACTTTCAAGCGAACACTTTGTGTTCAAAAACACTTTGCGAAAATCTTTCTCCGTGATACAATGTCCATATGTCTATTATTGAAATTAAAAACTTAGAATATTCTTATAAACAAAACGAAAGCGAAAATGTCAAAGCACTAAAAAACATCAGTTTTTCTGTTGAAAAAGGCGAATTTGTTGCTTTGGTTGGAAGAAACGGCAGTGGCAAAAGCACACTTGCCAAACTTTTGAACGGGCTTTTGACACCAACAAGTGGTGATGTCGTTGTTTGTGGATTCAACACAAAAAACGAAGACACCATTTTTGAAGTCAGAAAAAATGCTGGAATTGTCTTTCAAAACCCTGACAACCAAATGGTTGCAACAATCATTGAAGATGATGTCGCATTTGGTCCTGAAAATCTGGGCATTCCAAGAGAAGAAATCATTGCAAGAGTCGATTGGGCTTTGAAAACTGTTGAAATGGACGAATATAGAACTCGTTCTGCATCAAAACTTTCAGGTGGACAAAAGCAAAGAGTTGCCATTGCTGGCGCACTCGCCATGAAACCTTCCATCTTGATTTTGGACGAAGCAACTTCAATGCTTGACCCAATGGGCAGACAAGAAGTTTTGAATGTTGCCGAAAAACTCAACAACGAAGGCGTGACAATTCTGCTCATCACCCACAACATGGATGAAGTCGTAAAAGCAAAAAGAGTCATTGTTTTGAACAAAGGAAAACAAACTTTCGATGGCAAACCTCGTCAACTTTTCATGCAAAATTCAATCATTTTGGAAGCAGGCCTGATGTTGCCACCTGTCGCTCAACTCAATGATGAACTCAAAAAAAATGGAATTGACTTGCCACAAAACATTTTGTTTTCAGAAGAATTGGTGGAGGAACTATGCACGCTATTGAAATAAAAAATTTGTCATTCACCTATTCAAAAAAATCTCCATTTGAAAAACAAGCACTCAACAATGTCAGTTTTGAAGTTGAAGAAGGTGAGTTTTTTGGAATCATTGGTGCAACAGGAAGTGGAAAAAGCACATTGGTTTCTCATCTCAACGCTTTGCAAAAAGTTCAAAGTGGAGAAGTTTTTGTTTTTGGACAGCCAACCAACAACAAAAAAAAATTGAAAGACTTGCGTTTTCAAGTCGGCATGGTTTTTCAATATCCTGAATATCAACTGTTTGAAGACTCAGTCGCAAAAGATGTGGCGTTTGGCCCCAAAAATATGAAACTCCCAAAAGAAGAAATTGACATCAGAGTCAAAAATGCTTTGGAAGCAGTCGGTCTTGACTATGAAGAAATCAAAGACCGTTCTCCATTTGAACTTTCAGGTGGACAAAAAAGGCGTGTTGCCATTGCTGGTGTCATCTCAATGAAACCAAAAATCTTGGTGCTTGACGAACCAACTGCTGGGCTTGACCCAGTTGGCAGAAAAGAAATTTTGACACTGGTAAAACATTTGCAAAAACATGTTTGCCCAACCATTGTCATGATTTCACACAATATGGATGAAATTTCTGAATATGCCGACAGAATTTTGATGCTTGCAAATGGACAAGTTCAAGCCGTTTTGCCTCCAAACGAATTGTTTGCACAAAAAGACTTGGTTCAAAACGCACACCTTGACTTTCCAACAGCCACACAAATTCAAGAAAAACTTGCACAAAAGGGCATTTTGTTTGATGAAACTTTTGTCACAACAAAACAACTTGCCAAAGCAATTTCAGTCAAAGCCAAAACAAACAACAAAGGAGGAAATGACAATGAATGATATGTCATTTGGGCAATACTACCCTTCCAATTCCTTTGTTCACAAATTGGATGCACGAACAAAACTGCTTTTGACTTTTTTGTTTATCATTTCAATCTTTTTTGTGGAATCATACTTTTCATACATTTTGCTGACCTGCATGATTGTCACAACAATCATTTTTGCAAAACTTCCAATTTTGTCAATTTTGAAATCAGTTCGTGCAATTTTTTTGATAATAATTTTCACAACGCTAATCAATTTGTTTTTTGTCAACGAAGGTCAAATTCTTGTTGAACAGCATGTTGTTGGAACTTGGGTGATTCGCATAACTTTGGGTGGAATTCACACTTCGGCAAAACTTGCCATTCGTTTGGTTTTGCTTGTCATTGGTGCGTCAATCATTTCTTTGACAACCACACCAATGCAACTGACTGATGCAATGGAAAGATTGCTTCACCCACTCAAATATGTCAAATTCCCTGTTCACGATGTGGCAATCATAATGAGCATTGCACTTCGTTTCATTCCAACACTCATGGAAGAAACTCAAAAAATCATGAATGCTCAAAAAGCAAGAGGTGCTTCATTTGACACAGGTGGACTTTTTGCACGTGCAAAAGCAATGTTGCCAATTTTGATTCCACTTTTTGTTTCGGCATTCCGTCGTGCAGATGAACTTGCATTCGCTCTAGATGCAAGATGCTACAACGCAACTGACAAACAAACAAAGATGAAAGTTTCAAAATTTACATGGAGAGACCTCATTGCAACGCTATTTGTCGTGTCATTCATTGTTGTCATTTTCTTGGATAGATACTACTTTTTGAACCTTGACAAAATCATTTTCGGTTTGGTGTATTGATGGCACGCTTCAAAATGAAAATTGAATATGACGGAACAAATTATGTTGGTTGGCAAAAACAAATCAACGGTTTGTCCGTTCAAGAAGTTTTGGAAACTGCTTTAACTGACTTGTTTCAAACACCGACACAAGCAACTGCAAGTGGGCGAACCGACAGTGGAGTTCATGCAAAAGGGCAAGTTGTTCATTTTGATGCAACAACCACATGCCCTGCAAACAAAATTCCATTTGCTTTGAACACAAGACTTCCAAATGACATTTCAGCCATTGAATGCGAACAAGTCGAAGACAATTTCAATGCTAGATTTTCGGCAAAAAGAAAAACATATCAATACAATTTGTATTGTTCACAAACAAGACACCCACTTTTGGAAAAAGACCATTGCAGAATGGTGCAAAAACTTGACTTTGATGCAATGGTTGAAGCATCAAAACACATTGTTGGAGAGCATGATTTCAAATGTTTTGAAGCAGCAGGCTCTGTTGTCAAATCAACTGTGCGCACAATCTATGCTTTAAATTTGGAACAATCTTTTTTGAAAGATGGCACACAAATCATTTCTATGAGTGTGTGTGGAAATGGCTTTCTATACAACATGGTGAGAATTCTCGCAGGCACTTTGGCTTATGTTGGACTTCACAAATTGACTTCAACAGATGTTGAAAACATCATCAAAAACAAAGATAGAACTCGTGCAGGAAAAACGCTTGCTCCCAATGGACTGTGTTTGGTGTCTGTCGAATATGACAACATTGTTGATTGAACTTTTCAAAGCAAACACATTTGAAATCAAACAATAGAAACAAATTCTATGCTTTGAAACAAAATTCAATCACGCAACCAACAAAACATACACTTTGAAACAACAAAACACATTTGCAATTTTTTTTGCATTGTTCTATACTTAGAAACATAAAAACAAAAGGAAAAACATAATGGCAATTTTTGACATTGAATTGGTTGGAAAAGTTGGGTCAATGGCACTCATAAATCGTGAAAATCAAGACCTTGACTACAACATCATCGCAAGACTTTCTCGAGAACTGAAACCTGGCTATATTTGGGTGACGTCAGGTGCAACAGAAATTGGTAGGCTTGACTATATCAAACGAAACGGAACTGAACTTGTTGGCGACGATGAACACAACAAAACGGACTATTCTTCACAAGGACAATCAATTTTGATGCAAACCTATCGACAATTTGTTGACAGTCGATTCAGTGTTCGCCAAATTTTGGTTGAGCATCAACATTTCAACGATGAAGAAAAGCGCAAACACCTTTTTGGACTTTTGACAAGATGCCCAAAACAAAACGCAATTCCAATTGTAAACTACAACGATGCAGTTTCATATGAAGAAAACCGAAAAATGGAAGTTCAAAGATACCGTGAAAAAAGAGGAAAAGCAGTTGAATGTGTTGACAATGACGAAACAGCAAGTCAAATTGCATGTCTTGTAAAATGCAAAACATTGCTGATTTTGTCTTCTACTGATGGAATCTACAATGATGTCACTGACAAAAGCAGTTTGATTAGCAATGTTTCTGGAAAGGATGTGTATGAACTTTTAGACAATGTTCACGAATTGCAAAACCACTGCAACGGAGCATCACGAAAAGGTGCAAACGGAGCAAAAGCAAAACTTGAATTCATCAAAGAACCATTGAAAAATGGAACAGAAGTCATCATTGCAAACAGCAAATATAAAATCAGCGATATTTTGTCAGGAAAATCTCCTTCAACAAAATTTGGACTGAACTAATAAAAATAGTGATAAACAAAAAAAACATATTCGATTTGAATATGTTTTTTTTTGAATTAAAATTTAGTTTTTATAAAAAGTGAATATCATTCAAGCGCTATGCAACCTGCTTTTGTGGAACAAATGAAATCTCTTTGTTGATTGAACAAACAATGTTTCCATTCAAATCCGTTCTAAAAACTTGCATGTTTCTGTCTGCAAAGCGTTGCAAAGTTTCTGCTCTTGGGTGGTCAAAATCATTTCCTTCATTGTTGGCGCTGATGACTGCATATTCACATTTTACAAAATCAAGAAAACTTGAAATTGAAGATGTGTCACTTCCATGATGTGCAACCTTCAAAACATCACAATCAATTTCATTCACGCCATTTGCTTTAAAATTGTTTACTAATCTTGTTTCATTTTCGGTGTTTGAATCACCTGTAAACACCACCTTTTTGTTGTTGTATTCCAAAATTCCAATCGGTGAAATTGAATTTTTTTCCTCGGCATTTTTCAATGTGTTGGACGCCCATTCTTCTTGGGTTGGGCAATAGAATGTGATTCGATAGTTTGCAGTTTCAATTTTCAATGTGCCAACATTCAAAAAAATGTTTGCATCAACTTCAAGCAAAGCCTTGTTGAAAAATGTTGTGTAAACCACGGTGTCAATGGTGTTTGGATCAGAAAACATGTCGAGTTTTTCTTTTGGCAAATTTTCATCGGGATTTTTTGCACGAATGTTTGGCATGTAGATGTTGTCAACATCATAGGAATCAAGAATGTTGTCCAGGTAGTAGCAATGGTCAGAATCTCCATGAGTTAGCATCAAATAGTCAATTTGTCCATCACCAATTCTTTGACTCAAATAGTTCAAAACACTTGTTTGATATTTTCCATAGTTTCTGCAATTTCCAGCATCAATCAGCATTTCTTTGCCATCAGGCAACATGATAAAAATGCAATCACCTTGTCCAACATCAATAAAATGCACTTGCAATTCATTCTCGCCAGGTTTTAATGCACCATCATTGTTGTTTTTGTTTGGAACAAAGGCAGATTGAATCCACTCAACCCCTGCCCAAAAAGTTTTTGGACTTGCAAAATACAAAATTCCAACAGAAACAGCCATAACCAACAAAAGTGAAACAACAACAATGAAGAAATTTTTGGTCGGATTGATTTTAACTTTTACTTTTCCATTTTTGCTGACATCAACATCAACGGTTTTTTTCTTTTTAGCCATGCTACACCATATGTCATAAAAATTATTTTTTCCACTTATCATTTGAATTCTATCATACAACAGACGCATTTCAAAACAAAAAACGAATTTTAGAATTCTTTTTGTTTGATTCAACGCAATTCAATCGTAACATTTTTGACACAGCAAATGCTCATCTATCAAATATTTTGCTATTTTGCTAAATATAAAAGCCACAGACAGGAGCATACTTTTGTATGTGACTGTTTGTGGCTTTAAAAACCGTTGTAAGGTCGCAAATGCTCTACACTCAGCAAAAGTTGATATTTTGATGAGATTGCAATGGTTTGAAAAAGCCACAGACAGGAGCATACTTTTTATATGTGACTGTTTGTGGCTTCAAAAACCGTTGTAAGGTCGCAAAATAGCAACTTTTAGTCTGGGGAATCCATAGAATCTAGCATCAACTGTTTATGTTCCTCTTTTGACATTTTCTTTCCTTTCGGAATTTTCATACCATCACCATAGCGAACAAAAATCATCAAAATGAGAGCAATGAAAACGCAAATGGCTGACCACAAGAACAAAAATTTGTTTCCACCAGCATCCATGATTGCACCTGCAATGAATGGAGCAATGGCTTGGGCAGACATTGTCGCCATGTAATATACACCTGTAAATTTTCCGACATCGCTGGCTTTTGAAATTTCCAAAACCATTGGCAAGGTGTTGACATTGATGATGACAAGACCGAAGAAGCCCACCATATAGAAGAGTGCAAACAGCGCAGCCTTTCCAGCATCAACACTGACACTTGAAATGATTGGCAAGAAAATCAAAAGCAAAGAAGCAGTGGCAATTCCAAAGCCAATCAAAATTGTTTTTCTTCGTCCAAGTTTTGCAGCCATATAGCCAACAGGAATGAATGCGATTGCACTGAATGCCATGCTTACACCTGAAACAATTGATGCAATTCCAGCAGACAAGTTCAATTCTTTGACAATGTAGATTGAAAGGTTTGATGAAACAGCGTTCCAGCCCATAAACCACATAAAGATTGAAGCAAGCATCAAAATCAAACTGATTTTCTTTGATTTTTCAACTTTCAAACGCTTCTCTTCAAAACTTAGATGAGCATATTTGGCATTGAACCTCGCTTCCATTCTTTCAGCAATCGACAAATGTTTTTTCTTTTGTGGAATTTCAGAATCGACAATCAACTCCTCTTTTTCAGCATTCAAAGTTTCAATGCTTTGTTCAAGATTTTCAATGTCGGCCTTTTCTTCATCTTCATCTGTAATTCCATATTCTTCACAAATATCATTACACTTTTTGACAAGTTTTTTCTCTTTGACAAGGCACAAGAACAAAATGAGAAGCAAAAGCATTGCCCCAGCAACAGCACCAAAAATGATGATGTAGTTTTTCAAACTGTTTTGGAACAAAACCACGGTGTAAATCAAAAATGCGATTGCTCCACCAACTCCACCCATAAGATTTATCATGGCATTTGCTTGTGAACGCAAAGGTTTTGGAGTGACATCAGGCATCAAAGCAACAGCAGGTGAACGGAAAGTTGCCATTGCAAGCAACACAAACAACAAGACCACCATATAAATTGATATGCTTGTTATCCCTGCTTTTGATGCAAATGCACTTTCTTCCACTTTTTCACTAATGAAAGTGTTCATTCCAGATGCGACATATTTTTTGTAGTCAGCATTGCCATTTGCAACATTTTCAACAGTTTTGCCTGTTGCAGAGTCTATGATTGTGGATAGTTCAACTTTTTCAGAGGCAGTGTCAATTTTTCCATCGTTGTTCAAATCATAAAAATAAGTTTTTCCACCAATTCCAAGAAAACCTGATTTGACTTCCAAACGGCTATCATGTCGCATTGCCACAAAACTTTCTTTTGAAATTTTGTTGTTTGCAATGACAAGTTTGTCACAATATTTGGTGTCGCCGTTCTCTCCCCAAAACATGTTCAATGTTTCATTCATAAAAGTGTCATCGTTGAGTTGTGCTGTGATGTCAGCACGAATGATTTCACTTCGTTCCAATTGTTTTTGTGATGAGATTGGCACAAAAATCATCAACAACACTGCAATCAGCGTTCCAATGACAATGTATGGTGTTCGGCGTCCATATTTTTGTGTCAATTTGCCATTTGATTTGTCTGAAAGTTTTCCAAACAATGGCAACATAAACAGTGAAAGCAAGTTGTCAAGCCCCATGATTAGACCACGAGTCATGTTTGACAGACCATATGCTTTTTCAAGCAAAAGTGGAACAACAAAGTCATATGCTGTCCAAAAAACCATGATGATTGCAAATGCAAGACCAACTTTGATGGTTTGTGGATAGTCTAGTCGCAGGCCCTTTCCCTTTTTCTTTGTGCCAGCGACCAAATTTTCTCCATCTTGAACAATGTCTTCTGAATTTTGAATTTCAGCAACAGAGTCAAGAATGTCGTTTTTGTCCTTCTTCATAATTTCTCCTAATTCAATAATACATCAATTATAAACTAGAACATCGCCAATGTAAATAGTCAAAATGATGAAAAAAAAATGCTTTGCAAATTGCATAGCACTTTCATTTCAAAAATTTTGTCTTCACAGCAAATTAAAATCAAAAATTTGCACTTCCATTTCTTTCAAAGCCAATATGTCCACAAACATTTTTGATTACGCTTTTTTGTATTGATGTTTGCATTATGGTTTATATTTTGGTTTGATTGAAACATTTGCCAAGATATGCCAAGTTTTTTATGTTCAACATAAGCAAAAGACTACATTTTTTTGAATATTATTTTTTGTTTTTCAATATGATTATATTTATAATTTTGAATAGGGTTGCAGTTTAGAACATATTGTCCAATCTCATCAAATCTACGCCATGGTTTCAAGATTTCAAAATCAAAAATGAAAATGGTTTCAGCACAATTTTGCCAGCATTTACCATTTGCTCATTCCACAGTTCTCCACATTCTTCATCAACCATAAATTCTTTGTCAACCATGTCATTGTTAAGAACCAATGTTATTTTTTCATTATCTTTTTTTCTTGTCATGACAAGCAAATCATTTCTTTTGTCAAACAAAACTGTTCCTTTCAAAATGTTTGATTGCCTAACATGAATTGTGCCAAGTTTTTCAAAAAAACTCAACAATTCTTTGTCTTCATTTCCCCAAGGATAGGTTTTTCTGTTGATAGGGTCTTCAAAACCATAAACCCCAGCCTCATCGCCATAGTATAAACATGGAATTCCTGGCAACAAAAATTGAATCACTGATGCAAGTTTAAATCGACATTTTGCCTTTTCATAGTCATCACTTGGAATTTGAAATTCTGCTCGCTGTCTTTTGGTTGGAGGCGCTTCACATTCTGAAAGTCTAGAAATTGCTCTGACAGTGTCATGTGAAGAAAGCATATTCAACAAGCAATCAAGCGACTGCTTTGGATAGTTTTGACAAATTGAAGAAATTTGTTTTTTAAAATTTAAAACATTTTTGTCAACAACAAAGTTCAAAATTGCCTCTTTGAAAGGATAGTTTGTCACTCCATCGAGTTGGTCACCAAAAAAGTATGGTCGCCATTCATCATAACTCACCTTTAAAGAAGCATCTTCCCAAACTTCTCCAAGCACCAAACAATTTTCATCTTCTTCTTTCACGGCTGTGCGAATTTCGTTGACAAAATCAATTGGGAGTTCATCAACAACATCAAGTCGCCAACCTTTTGCACCTCTCCTAATCCAAGTTTTCAAAACGCCATTGTCCCCAAAAACCATTTTTCGATAGTCTTTGTTTTGCTTGTTCACAGTTGGCACAACGGTTGATCCCCACCAACAGTCATATTTGTTTGGAAATTCATTGAAAAAGAACCAATCATAATATGGTGAATTTTTGCTTTGGTATGCACCCAAAGAATTGTAGTTTCCACGTTTGTTGAAATAGATTGAGTCGCTTCCAGTATGATTGAAAACCCCATCAAGCATAATTTCCATTCCACGCTTTTCTGCTTCTTTGACAAGCATTTCAAACTGCTCATTTGTTCCAAACAAATCATCAACTTTGAAATAGTCCCCTGTGTCATATCTATGGTTTGAAAATGATTCAAAAATAGGACTCAAATAGATTATCTTTGTTCCCAAACTTTGAATGTAGTCGAGTTTTGAAATTATTCCAGCGATATTTCCACCAAAAAAATCGTTTGCCCAATAGTCTTCACCATCATTTGCAACAACTGGCAATTCATTCCAATTTTGATGTAGCCAACCTTCTTTCAAAAAAGGTCGTTCTTCACCTTTGCAAAATCTGTCGGCAAAAATGTGATAGATTATGCCACCTTTTGCCCACTCTGGCGTTTTGTAGTCATGCTTTATCACAGTCAACTGCCATTCAGGAAGCCAATCGCCATTGATTGCAGTTCCATCTTCCGATTGCCCAAAAAACACAATTCCATTTGCGAACTCGCCTTCAAAACGATAGTGCCAAATGCCCCATTCTTCAACAGTAAATTTTGCAACAAAAATCATTTTGTTGTCATTTGTCTTTTCATATGGCATTTCAATTCGTTTTGAAATTTCATCTTTTCTCAAAACAATAAACATTTTTTCAATGTTAAACTTGCAATCAACCGAAAATCGCATGATTGTTTCTTTTTTTGCGACACTCGCGCCATATGGAATTTTGTCTATCAGTGGATTATACATTTTCAACCAAGTTGAACAGAATCAACTACCCTTATATTTTCTTTTCCCCTATTTCAAATTTCCATTCAAAATACAATTTGAAAAGAAGCAAAAATTTTTGCATTTTTGAAAAAAAGTTGGAGAAATTTTTGTTTCCCCAACTTTATTTCTCTTTTCAAAATTTAATCAAACAACAGGTTTGATGTTCCAAATTCTGTCGGCATATTCTTTGACAGAACGGTCAGCAGCAAAGAAACCAGCCTTTGCAATGTTGACCAAACTCATTCTATTCCAATGGTTTTTGTCTTTGTAGGTTTCAGCAAGTCGTGTTTGAGCATTTTTGTAACTTTCAAAATCTGCTAGCACCATATAACTGTCTGCTTGTCCATGTTGACCTATTGTCAAACTGTCTGCAATTTCACCAAACGCAACACCACCAACGCCACTTCTCAAACTGTCAATGACTCTTTTTAGAGAAGCATTTTCATTGTAGTATTTTGTTGGGTTGTAGCCTCGTTGATACATTTCTCTGACTTGTTCTGTGAGCAAACCAAACAAGAAAATGTTTTCATCGCCAACTGCTTCATGAATTTCAACGTTCGCTCCATCCATAGTTCCAATGGTGACTGCTCCGTTAATCATAAATTTCATGTTTCCTGTTCCAGAAGCCTCTTTTCCAGCAAGTGAAATTTGTTCACTAACTTCTGATGCAGGCATAATGATTTCAGCAAGTGTAACACGATAGTTTTCAAGAAAGACAACTTTCAATCTGCCCTTGACATCAGGGTCATTGTTGACAACTTGTCCAATCATATAAATCAGTCTGATGATTTGTTTTGCCATGTAATAGGCACTTGCTGCTTTTGCACCAAAAATGAATGTTCTTGGCTCAAATTCTTTGTTAGGATTGTCTTTGATTTGAAAATACAAGTCCAAAATGTTCAAAGCATTGAGAAGTTGTCGTTTGTATTCATGCAATCTTTTGACTTGAACATCAAAGATTGAATTTGGGTCAAGTTTGACTCCATTTGTTTTTTCAACATACTTTGCAAGGTTTTTCTTGTTTTCAAATTTGATTTTTTGAAGTCTGTCCAAAACTTCCTTGTTTCCTTGAAATTTCAACAAATCTTCAAGAGCATCAGGTTGTTTCAGCCATTTGTCGCCAATGGTGTCATTCAAAAGTTCAGCAAGAAGTGGGTTTGCTTGTGCGACCCAACGGCGATGAGTGATTCCATTTGTAACATTTGTGAACTTTTCTGGGTGCATTTTGAAATAGTCATTGAAAACATCATCTTTCAAAATTTGAGAGTGAAGTGCAGAAACTCCATTGATTGTGTGAGAAGTTGCAAGACACAAATTTGCCATTTTGACTTGTGTGTGTGAAAGAATTGCATTTTGCGAAACCTTTTCCCAATCGTTTGGATAGTATTGCCAAAGTTCATTGCAAAATCTTTGGTTGATTTCTCCAATGATTTGATAGCATCTTGGCAAGAGTTGTTGGAACAAACTTTGAGGCCAAGATTCAAGTGCTTCTGCCATGACTGTGTGGTTTGTATATGAAACAGTTGCAGTGGTGATTTCCCATGCTTTGTCCCATGAATAGCCATATTTGTCAAGCAAAATTCTCATCAATTCAGGAATGCACAATGTAGGGTGCGTGTCGTTGACATGAATTGCAACTCTATCAGCCAAATTGTCAAGATTAGGGTTGTTTTTGAGGTGGCGTTTGATGATGCTTTGAATTGATGCAGACACAAAGAAATATTGTTGTTTCAATCTCAGCGACTTGCCTTCAAAGTGGTCATCAGCAGGATAGAGAACTTTTGAAATGCTTTCAGCCATTGACTTTGCAGCCATTGCTTTGACATATTCCCCACGAGAAAACATGTTCATGTCAAAATCGATTGGTGCTTTTGCCGACCACAAACGAATTCTGTTGACTGCTTCTGTGTGAAAACCAGAGATGTTCATGTCATAAGGCACAGCAAGAACTTTCATATCGTTTTTTACATCAACTTGAAGTTTGCCATCAACCCAATTTTCTTCGACATTTCCACCAAAACTTATTTCATAAACTTCTTCCATTCTTGGGTTCAACCAAACAGAACCCATTTTCAACCATTCATCAGGTTGTTCAAGTTGCCAACCATCAACAATGACTTGTTTGAAAATGCCATAGTCATACATGATTGAAAAACCACTTGCAGAATATCCTTGTGAAGTCAATGCGTCCATATATGCAGCAGCAAGTCTTCCAAGTCCACCATTTCCAAGCCCTGCGTCAGGTTCAAAATCATAGATTTCGTTGACATCATATCCAAGTTCAGACAATGCCTTTTCAACATTTTGTTGAATTCCCATGTTGTAAAGATGATTTCTGAGCGAACGACCAAGCAAGAATTCCATTGACATGTAATAAACTTGCTTTGCCTTTTCTTCACGAACTTTCTTTTTGAATTCGACTCTTGTTTGAGTCAAAATGTCACGAACAACCATGCAAGTTGCTTGATAGATTTGTGCTTTTGAAGCGTCTTCTGTTTTGACACCAAAAAATCTTGCAAGAGTAGAAGCAAGTTGTTTTTTGAAATCGCTGGTACTAACATCAATTTTGCTCATTTTATCCTTCTTTGTCTTTCGACTAAATTTTTTCAAACAAACTTATATATTTTTTTGCCGACTGTGTCCAAGAAAAATCAGATGTCATGGCATTTCTCACAAGTTTAGACCACTTTGTTTTGTCAAAGAACAGTCCAAATGAACGCCAAACGGCATCAAGCATATCATAAGAATTGTAAGTTTTGAATGTAAATCCTGTTCCGTGTCCTGTTTCAGGATTGAAAGGTTTCACGGTGTCTTTGAGTCCACCTGTTTCACGAACGATTGGAATTGTTCCATATCTCATTGCAATCATTTGTGAAAGTCCACATGGTTCAAATTTTGATGGCATCAAAAACATGTCAGCCCCTGCATAAATTTTTGATGCAATGTCAGATGAAAAATTGATTATTGCTCTAAATTTGTTTGCATAGCGTTCTTCAACACCTTTGAGTGCTTGTTCATATTTCCAATCGCCCTTGCCCAAAATGACAAGTTGCAAATCTGCTGACAAAATTTCTTCAATGACTGCCATGACCAAGTCCATGCCTTTTTGTTCGGTCAATCTTGTGACCATCGCAATCATAGGGCGCTTTTCATCATATGGCAAATTGCACATTTCAGCAAGACCTTTTTTGTTTTCTTTTTTCTTCACAACTGATTTTGGAGAATAGGAATAGTTTGCAAAAAGTGCTTTGTCAGTCTTTGGGTTGAAAGTGTCAATGTCAATTCCATTGACAACACCGTGAATTTTGAATTTGCGTTGTTCCAAAATGTTTTCAAGTCCATATGAATAGAATGGATGCAAAATTTCTTCAGAATAACTTTCACTGACTGTTGTCACAATGTTTGACGATTCAATCGCACCTTTCATAAAGTTTACGCAATCTCCATATTCAACGATTGGCACTGCCCAATCAGGAAGCCCCAAAATGTCACGAGAAATGCTTTTGTCATATTTGCCTTGAAATTCAATGTTGTGAATTGTGAAAACTGTTTTCATTGATTGATAGTCTTCATCAAAACGATAGAAAACATCAAGAAAAACAGGAATCAATGCCGATTGCCAATCATTTGCATGCAAAACATCAGGGAAAAAGTTGGTGATGTTCATTGAATCAAGCACTGCTTTTGCAAAAAATGCAAATCTTTCGCCGTCATCAAAATGACCATACAAGCCTTTTCTTTTAAAATAGTATTCGTTGTCAATGAAATAGTAAACAATGCCACCATAGTTTGCTTCAAAGACTCCACAATATTGTTTTCTCCATGCAAGTTCAACAAATGTTGAACCCAAATATTTCATTGATTGTTGAAACTCTTTTGGAATTTCATCTTTGTAGTATGGAATGATGACACGAATGTCATGTCCTTCTTCCTTTATTGCTTTTGGCAAAGCACCAGCAACATCTCCAAGTCCACCTGAACGAACGAATGGCGCTGCCTCAGCAGCAACATACAAAATTTTCATTTTTCCTCCTAGGCAACAAGCCTTCCCTTATCTTTTTTCAATATATCATCATTTTTTTGACATGTTTGATTTCTTTGATTTCTATTTTTCAAAAATCAAACAATTTTGCCCTTTACAACAACGATTGGATAACTTTCAAATCCACTCAATTCTCTGTCTGGTTGCACAATGACATTTTTGTCAGAAATGACATAGTTCAATTTTGCATTGGTCATGACAATTCCGTTTTCCATGATGATTGAATTTTTGATGACAGCGCCTTTTTGAACTTTTACACTTCTGAACAAAATTGAATTTTCAACAGTTCCATCAATGACACAGCCATCAGCAATCATGCTGTTTTTGACATGAGCCCCTTCCATATATCTTGCTGGCACACTGTCTTTGACTTTTGTCAAAATTGTTGTGTTTTTATAGAACAATTCGTTTCTCACTTCAAGGTCAAGAAGTTCCATGCTAGATTTGAAATAGGCAGGAATTCTGTCAATGACAGCGACAAAGCCTTCCACTTCATAAGAAACAACCTTCAAATCTTCCAAATTGTTTTGCAAAATGTCTTTTTCAAAGTCGTAGTTTCCGTGAGCGTAGCAGTTGTCAATCATGGCAATCAACAAATCTTTTTTGATGTAATAGATTCCGATGTTTGAAAGTTGTTTTTCATCATCTTGCGATTCGATTGGATAGTGCATGTCAAAAACTCTGTTGTTTTCATCAACTTCAACAACATGCTTTCTTGGGTTCACATCTTCCATTTTTTTTGTCAAAATTGTCACATCGGCATCATTGTCTGCATGAAATTTTTCGACAGCATCAAAATCAATGTTGAAAGCAATGTTTGCATTTGTGATGACAACATATTCTTCTTTTGCTTTTTCCATGAAGTGACGCAAACTGTAAAGTGCTTCAATTTTTCCTTTGTAGATATCTCTTGAACTGTTGAGTCCAAAAGGTGGAAAAACAGCAATTCCACTATTTTTTCTGTTCAAGTTCCAGTCACGGCCCATTCTGATGTGGTCCATAAGCGAACTATAATTATTTCTTGTAACGATGCCAATGTTTGTGATGTTTGATGCTTCAAGATTTGACAAAACAAAGTCAATCAAACGATATCTGCCTGCAAAAGGCAAAGATGCTGTTGTTCTGTGCAAAGTCAAATCATTCAAGTGGCTTTCATTGTCTGATGCAAAAATGATGCTCATAGTATTATTCTTCATTTTTAACCTCCAATCATTTCGTTTGCCTTGACAACACGACCATCTTCAACTTTGAAATCAGGTCCAACAACGGCAATTTTCCATTCACCAGCCTTCGATTGTGGCTGAGTTTCTCCAATTTTTGCATTTTTGCCAATGACAGCATTCCAACCAATGATTGCATATCGAACATCTGCACCATCTTCAATGACTGCACCAGGCATGATGATTGCTCCTTCAACATAAGCATTTTTTCCAATGGTAACACTTGAAGAAATGATTGAATTTTTCACTGTGCCATTGATGATTGTGCCTTCTGTGATGAGCGAGTTGATGACTTGTCCATCAGGCGAAACATAGTGAGGTGGTTCAGCAGTGTTGCGAGCATAAATCTTCCATCTGTCGTCATCAAGGTTGAGCCCTGATGTGCCATAGAGCAAGTCCATGTGTGCTTCCCAAAGGCTAGAAATTGTTCCAACATCTTTCCAATAGCCATCAAATTGATAGGCAAACATTCTTTGTTTGTCATTCAACATTGCTGGAATGACATTTTTTCCAAAATCATTGTCACTGTCTTTGTTTTCTTCATCTTCAATCAAATATTTTCTTAGTTTTTCCCAAGTGAAGATATAGATTCCCATTGAAGCCTTTGTGCTTTTTGGATTTTTTGGTTTTTCTTCAAATTCATAGATTTCGCCATCTTCGTTCATGTTCATGATGCCAAAACGAGATGCTTCTTCGATTGGAACTTCCAAAACGGCAATCGTGCAGTCAGCATTTTTGTCTTTGTGAACTTTGAGCATGTCGGCATAGTCCATTTTGTAGATGTGGTCACCTGAAAGCAAAACAACATATTCAGGGTTGTATCTGTCGATGAAATCAATGTTTTGATAGATTGCATTGGCAGTTCCCTTGTACCATTCGCCAGATTTTGCACGCATAAATGGTGGAAGAACAAAAATTCCACCTGTCAATCTGTCCAAGTCCCAAGGTTGTCCATTGCCTATGTATTGGTGCAATTCAAATGGACGATATTGAGTGAGAACACCAATAGTATCAATCCCTGAATTTATGCAATTTGAAAGAGGAAAATCGATAATTCTATATTTTCCACCAAATGGAACAGCAGGTTTTGCAACATCATTTGTCAAGACTCCCAGTCTTGTGCCTTGTCCTCCTGCAAGCAACATAGCCAAACATTCTTTCTTGTTTTTCTTCATTTCTCGTCTTCCTCCTTACATGGTTTCAAAAACATTACGGTGTTTTTTGGAATGTTAATTTTTATACTGTTTGCAAAGCCATGTGATGGTTTTGCATATGGACGGAATGTTGGGCGTCGAGCCTCATCTCCACCATATTTTTTCAAACTTGAAATCAATTCTGTTTTGTAGTGTGTAAATTCTGGCACACCCATCAAATATTTGTTTCTTGCGACTGGTGAAAAATTTATCACAACGATGATGTAGTCACCGTCAGCCGATTTTCGCATAAATGAAATGACATTGTCTTGATTGTCGTCCACCACAATCCATTTGAACCCTTCATACGAGCAGTCAAGTTGCCACAAGCATGGATTGTCAAGATACAAAGCATTCAAATCTTTGACAAACTTTTGAAGTTCTTTGTGTTTTGGATAGGACAAAAGCAACCAATCAAGTTCTTTTGCATAGTTCCATTCAATAAATTGTCCAAATTCGTTGCCCATAAAACTCAACTTTTTGCCAGGGTGTCCAATCATGAAGCCATAGTATGCTTTCAAAGTTTCAAACTTTTCTTCATATGGTCCATGAACTTTATCAATCATTGCATGCTTGCCATGAACAACTTCATCATGCGACAAAGGCAAAATGAAATTTTCTGAATAGGCATAGGTCAAACTGAAAGTCAAATCATTGTGATTGTCTTTTCTGAAATAAGGGTCAAGTGACAAATAGTGCAAAGTGTCATTCATCCACCCCATATTCCATTTGAAATTGAAACCTAGTCCATTGTCATAGGCTGGTTTTGTTATCATTGGAAATGCTGTTGATTCTTCTGCAATGCTGATTGCGCCATGATATTTTGACAAAATCGCAGTGTTCATTGCTTTCAAAAAGTCTTTTGCTTCCAAGTTGTAGTTTCCACCAAACATATTCGGTGTCCACTCTCCATCTTTTCTGCCATAGTCCAAATAGAGCATTGAAGCAACTGCATCACAACGAATTCCGTCGATGTGATAGATGTCAAACCAAAACATTGCTGCTGAAATCAAAAAACTTTTGACTTCATTTTTTCCAAAATCATAAACTTTTGTGCCCCATTCTTTATGTTCGCCTTTTCTTGGGTCAGCATATTCATAGAGCGAAGTTCCGTCAAACTCGTTCAAGCCATGTTCATCTCTTGGAAAGTGAGCAATAACCCAGTCCAAAATGACACCAATGCCTGCACGGTGACATTTGTCAATCAAAAACATCAAGTCTTTTGGTGTGCCATATCTTGAAGTTGGCGCAAAAAGACCTGTGACTTGATAGCCCCAAGACCCATCGAAAGGATATTCTGTCAATGGCATAAACTCAATGTGAGTGTATCCCATTTTTTTCACGTATGGTATAAGTTCGTCAGCAAGTGCTGAATAATTAAAAAAGTTCCCATCGGCGTATTTTCGCCATGAACCGAGATGTACTTCATAAATGTTCATTGGAGAGCCATAAGGGTCAAAACTTTCTCTGTCAGTCATCCATTTTTTGTCTTTCCAATTATAGCCATCAATATCATAAACTTTTGAGGCATTTGATGGTGCAGTTTCAAAATGCAAACCACAAGGGTCACTTTTCAAAACCATTTTGCCATTTTTTCCAACAACTGCAAATTTATAGTTGTCAAATTCTTTGATTGTAGTTACAACGGCTTCCCAAATTCCATCAATGGAGCATTCCATTGGGTTTGCTTTCACATCCCAGTTGTTGAAATCGCCAACCACCGAAACTTTTTGTGCATTTGGGGCCCAAACTTTGAATTGCCAACCTTTCAATCCATTTTCATGAATTTTGCACGGCGAAAGCATCTTGTATGCTTCATAATTTGTCCCTTCATGAAACAAGTACTTTGGATAACTATCGTTTGTTTTTGCCATAATTTCTCCCGTCAAACACTAATAATAATAAAATTATAACAAAATCCAATTTTTAATTCAATAGCAATAACATTTTTTGCAAATTTATTTTTCTTTTTTGCAAATTTTGTTTTTATTTATAGAATTTCCACGCCAATTTGTCGAGTTTTGACAATCTTGCTCCACCATTTTTTTGGCAATGTTTGTTTGAAACTTTCTGCCTCTTCTTGGCTTCTTGCAATCATCACAACACCACTTCCACTGCCTGTCATGGTCACCCATTCAGCACCATAGTCTCTCAAATGGCGTTTTACAACAGCAATTTCAGGAAGCAATGTTTCCGCCGCCGTAGTAAGTTGGTTGGCTTGAAGTTCCTGTGCCAAAGGCAAATCCATGTTTTTTAGAGCGTCAATTGTTTTTTCAATGTCTGCCGTTTTGCGATAGCGAACGGTGTCATACAAATTGTAACATTCTTTTGTCGAAACTCCACCTCGTGGCTTGACAAGCAACAAAGTCATTTCAGAAAGGTCAACAGGTGTAACAATTTCTCCAATTCCTTGCACTCTTTGAAAACCACCGTGATACATAAATGGAATGTCCGAACCAAGTGACACAAGCATTTCGTTTGAAGATTCAACTTCGTTTTTCATTTCTACAAGTTTTGCAGTCGCAGCAGCACATGCAGAAGAACCTCCAAAACCTCCACCTGACGGAATGTTCTTTTTCAAAATCACATCAACGCCTGTGAAATGATAGACTTCATTGATTTTGGGAAGCAATCTCATCACATTGTCAGCAAACATCTTTGGTGAAAAATCAAAAATGTCATCGGCTTCAATGTTCAGGTTTACATTGTGGTCATCTCTGAATTCAAATGTCAATTCATCATACAAATCAATTGAAGTGTTCAGCATGTCCAAGGTGTGCATGTCACCCCTTGTTCCAACGATGTTTAAACACAAATTTGCTTTTCCATATGCTCTGGCTTTCAACAACATAACAAGACCTCACTTTGCAACATAAGTTGCTTATGAGGTCATTTTACATTATGTGATTGATGTTTGGCAAACAAATTGCTAAATTTGTGACATTTTTATTCTTTTGTTTTTCAAAACCAAATCAAAGTTGCCTATTAAAGTTGCCTAAAATGAAATGTTCAGTTGTCTGAAATACAAAACTTTTTCACCTTCTTGCAAAACATCATTCATTTCAGGGTTTTGTTGCTTCAAATTTTTTGGTGTCGCTGACAATGCTTTTGCAACATCCCAAACACTGTCGCCTTCTGATGCCACAAAAACGGAGATTGCTGAATGATTCATTTCTTTTTCTTCTCCAATCTCTGCTTCTGACAAAAATTCGACTTTGCCAGTTTCCCAAATTTCGACTTGGAAAGAAATGTTTGTTGTGACTTCAATCTCTTTGTCTCTTTTTGGTCTTGCGACAATATCTTCAACAAATTCTAGCACTCTCAATTCTTGGCTGTCGGCAAATTCAATTGGAAAATCTAATGAATATGGCAATTCTGCCTTCACCGAATTCAGTCCGTTTTCATCTGTATACAAAATTGAGGCAGTGACAAGCCCTTCAACTTTCAATTTGCCATTTTGAATTGATGCGTTTGCAAGCGTGTTTTTTGATGAAACCACAGAAACAATATCTCTTACAGCAGGGCGTCCATCAGAAAGCATTGCAGATGTTGTAAACTTTCCAGCAACAAATTCAACTTTGTCCAAAAATGAAACATCAGAGTCTGCTTTTTTTGTTTCAACTTCATTTGACAACATAAAAATGTCTTTGACAACGCTTTCAGTTTGTTCTTGAAAAGCATAGACTTGCATTTCAATTGTTGCCTCCACTCTCAAAACATTGTCACCTTCGAGTCCTGTCAAAACAATTCTTGATGCTTTGGTTGTTGGATAGGCAAAAATTTTGTCACCAATATCAACGCCGTTTGCAACAAATTCTTCATTGAAAGGAATGTTGAAGACTTCTGTCTTGATGCTTTCATCTTGCTGATATGTGACTGTCGATTGAAGTTTTCCTGACACCAAAACAGTGCCATCTCCTGCTCTCACACCAGACACACTGACATTTGAATCTGACAACAAAATTTTTTGAATGTCACCACCAACCGAACACTCTTCTGACAAATCAAAATTTTCAAGCACATTGGCTTTCAATTTTTCAACTGCAATTTCGCATTGTTCAGAATAGCATTCCTCTGGTGTTTCTTTCAAACATTGAAATTCTTTTTTGCAAATTCCATACAAAACAATTTCAACAATGGCAGACATCTTCATTTCTGAACCACTGCTCATATCCGTTTCAACAACAGACATTTTTGCATAAAGAGGCTCTCCAACAACAATGTTTCCTTTGAGTTTTTCAGAAAAATCTGCATTGTAATCTAGGCTTTTCATTTCTCCTTCTCTGTCAACATACAGCATTTTGAAGTTAACTCTCCCCATAAAGTTGCACTCACCCTCAAATGCTTCAACTGACATAGATTTTCCGTCTGCCACCAAGGACAACACTTTGGCAATTTCTGAACTTTCAATCGTTGGAACCGAAAACTCAACAACACGGTCAAAGTTGGCAATCCGTTCAAAGCAATTTGATTCAATTTTGTCATATTCAAAATTCATTTCAATTCCCCCCGAATTTTCTCACTAAATTATATTTTGCGAACCTCTCAATTATGACTTATTTGAAAAATATTCGTTTAGAATTTTTTTGTATATTTTATCTTATTTTGGAAAGAATTGTTTTATGAGAAATTGTGGACAGAACTTAGATGCAACCATTCGTCGTGTTGAACTGCTGAAAGGACAAAAACTTGTTGTAAAACACAATCTAGGACGAAACAAAATCACCATCATGATTGGCGAAATCCAAGACCTATACTCCTCAGTGTTTACATTTTTGGATGAAAATGGCAATTTGCACACATTTGCCTACAATGAAGTGTTGACAAAAAACATAAAGTTTTTGAAACACGACATTGAAACTGCACACGTGGAAAAATTGAAAGACTCCACTTGAAAAAAACTTTTATGATTGCTAGAACTTTACTTTGAAAAAGCATATACTAAAAGAAATAAGAAACTTCATTTGGAAAAATGCACATGCATAACAAATGTAGCCATCACTTGAAAATGCACATGCAAAAAAAGGTAGTCCGTACTCAAAAAAGCAATACAAAATGAACACTAGACTCCACTTGAAAAAAGACATGCATAAAATTTGAGAGATTTCACTTGAAAACATGCTTTGTTGCACAAAAAAAAAGCCATCTTGTGGGTGGCTTTTTTTGTTTTTTAGTCAATAATTACTTTTTACTTTTTTATTTTTTCTTGTTTTGTTTGATTGATTTGTTTTTTTTCACATTTTCTTTTGCAACTTTTTCAAAATTGTTTACTGTTTTGTTTCCATTCTTGTTTTCATTTTTGTTTTTTTCTTGCAAAAGTTTTTGTTTTTGTTGAATGGCTTTTCTAATTTCAGAGTCAATGTCACCACTGCGATTGATTGATTCTTCAAATTTTTGGTTTTCAATTTTCCTTTTTTTGACAGGAATTGCAATTGCCAAAATGACTGCCACAAAACCAAACAGACTCAACAAGGCAAGCACCCAATAGAGATATGGTGCAGTTTGAACTGTCAACGTGAAAGGATGATAAACAAGCAAACCATCAATTCTTGCAACAATTTCAAATGTGCCTTTTTGTTGAGGAGTGAAAGAAAAATTCTTTTCCGTTGACACCTTTTCGCCATTGACATACCATGCGTAGGTATGTCCAGCACCGATATTTTCAATGCCCGACAAAGACAAATTCATTGTTTGACCAACTCGAAGTTTCAAATCATTTCCTTTTCCTTGATATGAAAAGTTGTTGTTTGGAACAACCCAAATGTTTTCAAAAGCAGGTCTTTGAGCCTGAACATACAATTTGATTGGTGCGCTTTTGATGACTGCCCCTGCATATGGCAATTCAGCATAAACATTGAATTCTCCATCAGCAATTTTGTTTGACAAAACAAGGTTTTTTCCACTTCCAAGTTTTGTTTTGACAATTTCTCCACCCTCGCTTTCTTCTTTGCCAGAGGCTGAATCCACAATTTTCACCAAATACCAATTGATTTTGGTGTCATATGTTGGGTCATATTCTCCAACAGGCGAAATTGTCGCTCTCAAATTATATTTGACATTTTCTCCCAAAACTTGCGATATGTGATTTTCAGTTTCAACTGAATCATTAGACACAAGATATGCCCTTGTTGAAACTTTGTTTGGTGCAAGATACAAAACATCTTCTGCACTAAATTGTTTTGACATTGCATTTGTCAAACTGTATGTTCTAATTTTGTAAGAAGACTTTGAAATGGTTTGACTTTCATTTGTATGTTCCAAAAACAACTTTGAAACTTGTTTTGCAGAAAGACTTGGCATATCAATTTTTGTCAGTTCACTTGGCATTTGAAAACGCAAATTCATCATTCCGATTCCAAAAGCAACAAAAGGACTTGCCATGCTTGTTCCTGATTTATATTCATAGGCACTATTGCTTAAAGAATTTATAGAACTATAAACAAATTCCCCAGGTGCTGCCAAATCATAGACATCACCATAGTTTGAGGTTGAAGAAAGAATTGGCTCTCCACCCGAAGTCTTTCCAAAATTCATAACTCCAACAACATTTTTGAGAGCAGCAGGATAGAATTTGGTGATTGAAGAGTTTGTTTGTGAGTTTCCAGCAGCAGCAACAAAAACAGTTTTGTCACTTTTTTCTGCAATCAAGTTTTCAAGTGGGTCAGTGTTTTGCCATGAAGCACTTTTTCCAAGAATGCCATATGACATATTGACAACATCGGCAACAAAGCCTCTCTTGTTTCCACCAGTAGCCCATTGAATGGCACTGATTGTATCATTCATCATAAACTGTCTGTTTGAATTTATTCCTTTGATTGGCACAATTTTGACATAGTCTTGAAGCCCCAAAGCAATGATTTGTGTGGCAATGATTCCTGCGACATGAGTTCCGTGTCCTTCTGTGTCATCGACAGCATCAAGCGTTTCTTTGCCAGAGTTTGAGTTGTAAGCAACAATATCTCCATTTTGGTCTTTCAGCAAAACAGAAGAAATAAGTTCATGACTCAAATCGCAACCTGTGTCAATGACAGCAATGACAACAGGGTCAATTTCAACACCTCTTCCAGCAATTTCCTGTTTCCACTTTGCAACATAATCTGTTTTGAGTTTCATCAAATCAATTCTATCAATTCTATTTTCACCCAAAGTTCCATCACCAAAATACCAATGATTTATGTCTTGAATTGATTTTGGCAAATCAGGAAATTCTTGCAAAGTATCGCAAATTGTTGCTTCAAATTGTGCATCTTCATTTTTCGACAACGAAATTGTCGACACAAAAAAACTTGTGCCAACAGAAAATGCAAACAAGACAACAAAAGTGAAAATTGCTGTCAAGATGCGAAATTTAAAAAAAGTTTTTTGTTGATTCATATTTCTCCAAATCAGATTTACAAAAATGAAACAAACAACTTGCACTTTTTGTCAATCTTTGTTCGATTTTTTGCCCCCAAATCAAACTATTGGAATTTTTCTAATGATTTTTTGAGTCTTGAAATTGTTTCTTCTTTGCCAAGAATTTCAGCAATTTCGCTTGCGCCACCAGGTGTAGAGTCTTTTCCTGTGATTCCAACTCTGACCACCCACAAAATTTGTCGTTTGTTCATTCCATTTTCAGTTGCAATTTCAACCAATCTTTCAAAAATGGCAGAATTTGTCCAATTTTCAAAGTTTGACAAACCATCAATGGCAAATTCAACTGCTTTTTTTGCAGTTTCCAAATCTATTTTGTTTTTCTTGTTTTCAAACAATGCAATGTCAAAATCTTCAAAGTGAGCAAAAAAGTTCACCATTTCAGGTATAACTTCAAAAACATCAACTCTTGTTTTCAAAAGTGGAGCAATTTTTGAAAAGTCCAAATTTTTTGCATCGCTTTTTTCAAAATATGGTCTGGCAAGTTCTTCAAATTTTTCTTCCGAAAGTTCTTTGACATATTCGCCATTCAACCAACGCATTTTTGTTTCATCAAAAATTGAAGAACTGATTGAAATTCCATCTGTGCCGAATTCATCAATCATTTCTTGCATTGACATCTTTTCTTTGTTGTTTTTTGGACACCAACCCAAAAGGGCAATGTAGTTCACAATGGCTTCTGGCAAAAAGCCTCTTTTCAAAAAGTCTTCAAAGTTTGCATCTCCAAATCGTTTAGAAAGTTTTCTTGTGGCATCTTTCATGATTGGTGACAAATGCATGTATGTTGGTCTTTCCCAACCAAAGCCGTCATAAAGCAAGTTGTATTTTGGAGTGCTTGACAAATATTCTGACCCACGAATGACATAGGTGATGTTCATCAAATGGTCATCGACAACGTTTGCAAAATTGTAGGTTGGCATTCCGTCAGATTTCAACAAAATTGCATCTTCCATGTCTTTGTAGTCAACCGAAACATCACCAAAAACAAGGTCATGATATGATGATGCACCTTCTCCCTCTGGAATGTTTTGGCGAATGACATATGGCTCACCGTTTGCAATTTTTTTGGCAACTTCTTCTTTTGACAAATGCAAGCAATGTTTGTCATATTTTCTCACACCACTTTCATCAACAAGGTTTTCAAGTCTTTCTTTGTCGCAAAAACAATAGTATGCTCCACCAAGTTCAACAAGTTTTTCTGCATATTGTTTATACAAATTTTTTCTTTCGCTTTGAACATAAGGTCCATAGCCTTTGTCTTTTTCAGGGCCTTCGTCATAGTCAATTCCTGCTTTTTTTAGTGTGGAATAAATCATGTCAACAGCACCTTCAACATATCTTTCTTGGTCTGTATCTTCAATGCGCAAAACAAAATCGCCATTGTGTTGCTTTGCAAACAAATAGGCATATAGTCCTGTTCTCAAATTTCCAATGTGCATAAAGCCTGTTGGGCTTGGAGCAAATCTTGTGCGAACTCTTTTATCCATTTCAATTCTCCTTGACGGGCTTGTCAAAAAACTTTGCTCCGTCATTCAACATTTTGTTCAAATTTTTGTTATAACTGTCAAACAAGCCATTGTCATCAAAACTGTAAATGTCATTGCCACCAAAAATCAAATGGTCATATAATGAAATCCCAGAAAGTTCCAATGCGCAGTTGATTGCGTTTGTCAACATAAAATCAGCCTCGGAGGAAACAGCAATTCCTGATGGGTGATTGTGTGCCATAATCACGGCTGTTGCCTTTGACCTCAACGCAACATCAACAACACTTCGTACACCACAATTCACACTGTCAGCCCAGCCTTCGGCAACTTCAAACACGCCAAGCAAATTGTTGTGTGGGTCAAGTGACAAAACATAAACTGCTTCTTTTGGACGACAAACAAAATAGTTTCTCAAAAAGTCTTTTACTTCTTTTTGAGTGGCAAGTTTTCTTTTTTCGGCAAAAAAACTTTTTTCATAGGTGCGAAAAACCGATGGTAAAGATGACAAAAAAATTGATGCGTTTTTGGTGACACCTTTGACGCTTTCAATCTCCTCCGATTCTGCATTCAAAACATTTGCAAAACTGCCAAAATGAGCAATCAAATCATGTGCAATTTCATTTGTATCTTTCATTGGAATGAATGGATACAACAAAAACTCTAAAATTTCATGATTTTGAAAGCCATCAATTCCGCTTGATTTGATTCTTTCACGCACACGATTTCGATGTCCATCATGAACATTCGGCTTTTTTACATCTTCTTTTTTCATTGATTTTTTGTCTACCAGTATATTTTCTCACTTTTATAGTATATAATAATAGAAAACAAAAAACAATTGGTTTTTGAGGTTGAAATGAAGAATTTTGAGAATCTGGTTGAAGCAACGTTGAAATTGTTGTCTTTCAACACAGTTGAAGCAAAAAGTGAAACAGGCGCTCCGTTTGGAATTGGCAACAAAGAAGCACTCGACTACACCCTTGAAATTGCAAAAAACATGGGGTTTGAAACAAAAAATCTTGATGGCTATTGTGGCTTTGCAGAAACAAAACTTGGAGATGATTCTGACACTTTTGGAATTTTGGGACACCTTGACACTGTGCCATTTGGAGAAAACTGGACAAAAAATCCACTTGGAGAAATTGTTGATGGCGTCATCTATGGTCGTGGAGTTTTGGACGACAAAGCACCAATTCTTGCTTGCCTTTTTGCAGTTGATGAACTTCAAAGTGAGTTTAAACCCAAAAGAAAAATTCGTTTGATTTTTGGTTCAAACGAAGAAAGTGGTTGGGGTTGCATTGAACACTACAACAAATTTGAAAAAATGCCAAGAGAGGGCTTTTCACCCGATGCAGATTTTCCTGTCATCAACGAAGAAAAAGGAATTGTAAACTATGACTTGATTTTTGAAAAGCCAAATGGTTTTTCAATTTCGGCAGGAGAAAGAGCAAATGTTGTGCCATCTTCTTGTCATGCACAATTCGGTGCAAAAACTTTTGAAACAAAAGGCAAGTCAGCACATGGAGCATGCTGTTTTGAAGGAGAAAACGCAGTCGTAAAAATGTTTGACATTTTGAAAAACGAATGTGAATTTGCAAAAAAAATGTCTGAGTCATTTGAAAGTTGCTTTGGTGAAAACATAGGCTTTCAACATTTTGAAAATTTGGATGAAAAATTGACAATAAATTTGGGTGTTGCAAAAACTACTGACACAAAAATTGTTTTGACTGTCGACATTCGCTACCCAAGATTCTACAATGAAAATGAAGTTTTCAACATTCTCAAACAACATTTTTCTGATGCTGAAATCAAAAAGACTCATTGTCATCTTCCACTTTTTGTTGACAAAAATGATGAACTTGTTCAAACTTTGCTATCATGTTACAACAAAATTGAAAACGACAACGCCACGCCAATTACAATTGGTGGAGGAACCTATGCTCGTGCAATGCAACACGCAGTCAGTTTTGGGCCAGTCTTTCCAAATCGTCCTTTGCCAATTCATTGCCCAGATGAGCGTTTGCCACTTGAAGATTTCAAACAAATTTACAAAATATATCTTGAAGCAATCAAAAAACTTTGTTTCTAGGTCAAGTGTCAAAAGAAACCTAAAACACATGATGCACATAGGAGAAAAAGAAAAATGACAAATCCATTCTCTTTCAGATGCCAAAAAATTTTTTGCACCTACAAAGAAGATGAAACAATCAAACCAATTTTGAAAGACATTGACAATGCCAAACAAGGCGTTGTCACTTTTTCAAAAGAAGTGAAAAAATATATGCTTCAATTCATTCATGAGAGATATGACGACAATCAAGAAGTCAAAACTTTGATTGAAATTTTGAAAAATTGCAGTCGCTATGAATCTTTTTCTGAATTTACAATTTTCAAATTGCAAGAAGAATCATATTTTTGGTTTGACTTTTTGACATGCTATGCCCTATGGAAAATTGTTCAAAAAAACAAAGGGTTTGAAAGTGACACCGAAGCAATCAAATTGCTTGTCAGACTTCTTCGCTTTGACACAACCTTTTTTGAAGAATACAAATCTTTTTTGTGACCAAAATCAAATTTTTGAGCAATTCAAATTTTTGAGCAATTCAAATTTTTGAGCAATTCAAATTTTTGAGCAATTCAA
>CAYPVP010000007.1:33523-39398 GCA_964414205.1 uncultured Bacteroidaceae bacterium
ATTTTTGACCAATTCAAATTATTGTGCACTTTTAAAACACAAAACATTTTAATTTTCAAACACGCAAAATCGCCTATTCCTGAAAATATCCATCAATCTTCCAAGAAAGAACTGATGAAAAAATTTCATAGGCGATTTCGTTTTGATAACTTTCTGTCATCAACAACTTTTCATCAATAGGATTTGACAAAAAACCACATTCCACAATTATTGATGGAACATTTGAACATTTCAACATGAAATAGTCACCTGTCAATGCTGAAAAACTTCTTCCGTTATATTTGGCATTCAAATTTTCATTCAATCTTTTTTGTGTCAAACATGCAAGATTTTTTGTTGTTTGATTTGTAGCATCAAAAAACACTTGCGCTCCTCGACGATAGGAAGCAGAAAAAAAATTCATATGCACTGAAATCATTGCATCAGGGTTTGTTTCTTTGACAATTTCCATTCTCTTTTGAAAATCATCTTTTTTGCATGAAACACCATCTCCACCTGCCCAATTTGCATTTTTTCTTGTCATCACCACTCGATGACCACCATCAACAAACAACTTTTCAAGTTTTTTTGCAACCTGCAAATTGAGTTCACTTTCTTTCACGCCTGAAACAGTGCCTTGAACTCCACCGTCAGCCCCACCATGTCCAGCATCAACAACAAACACAAAGCCCTTTTGTGATTGATTTGCAAATGCTGTCACCGAAAGAGGCACAGCAACAACAAATGTCACTGCCAATAAAATTGCCAACACCAATTTTACAATAGAAGATTTTTTCAAAACAATCATAAGCCCTCAATCATCATTTAATCTACAATCTATGCACTTATCCACAAACTTATCCACAATTTGCTCCAAAATGTGGATAAGTCGGTGGATAACCTGCCAAAAATTTCGAGATTGCTCTATAATTCTATGTTTATTTGCAAAAAACATACTATAAAACCCTTTTTATGATTTTTTGAAAAATTTGATATTGTTCCAAACAAAACTTTCATACTTTTTCAAATTTGTCATATTGTTTTTTAGGAGGGCAAAATGGAATTTAGAAATTTATATTCAAAACCAGTACTTTTGCTTTATGAAGGAAAAATCAGGGGTAAAGTTTCTGGCGCTCTTGTCAACAAACGCTCAAAAAAAATTGATTTTCTCACAATAGGACTTGGCAAATATTCAGAATTTTTGGCAATCAAAAGAGTTGCTCATTTTGGTGAAGACTCAATCGTTGTGATGAATGATTTGCATTTCAAACAAACATCTGACATAAATTTGTCGAGATTTTTTGAAGCGCCATTGATGAAAAAAGTATATTCAACTGATGGAAATTTTTTGGGCATCATAAATGATGTGATTTTTGATGACACAAAAAAAATGATTGCACTTCAAACTGATGTTTGCACAATTTCAACAGCCGACATTTTGAGATATGCCGATGAGTTGGTTTTGACAAAAGGAGAATTTTTGCCAAAGATTTCAAAACGACCACCAAAGGTTATCAACAGGGCAAATTCCAAAAACATTGCTGTTCAAATTTTGACTGACAAACTGAAAAATGAAAATTCAATCGAAAACAGACTGGACATTTTGCGAGAATATCCAATCACAAAAACTGCCAGCCTTTCAGACATTGTGTCAAACGAAGCGAAAGAGCCTGAAAACACGACACTTCAAACCGTCATAAGCAATCATGACTTTTTGCTTGGCAGGAGAGTGTCAAAAGACATTTTGTCTTTCAACAATGAACTCATTGTAAAAAAAGATTCAATCATCACAACCAAAATTGTTGAATTGTGCCAAAAAGCAGGCAAATTTATTGAACTAACGGTGAACTCTCGACTATGAAAAAAATTTTCTTTGCAAACAAATCTCTGACATGCACCATTCTTTCAGCGATACTTTTGACTACAATCATGGCAGTTTTTTCTGCCTGCAACAAACCAAATCATCAAATTTCTTTTTCGCCCACCCTCTATGATTTGACAATAAATTTTGACGAAAAAACAAATTCGATTCAGTGCAGACAAGAAGTTTTGGTGCAAAACAAACAAGAAAACAATTTTTCAGAACTAAAATTCAACTTGCCTGCAAATGCGTTTAGAGAAAATGCAAAGTTTTCTCCATTTTGCGAAGATGAAAAAAATGCTTGCTATTATGACGGCAAAAGTTTTTCGACATTGCAATTTTCAAATGTGACAGCAAACGGAAATGCCACACAATTTTGCATTGAAGGAATTGATGAAAATGTTTTGTCCGTGACAATTCCAACGCTACATCATGGCGAAATGGTTTCAGTGGCATTTGACTTCAATTTGAAAATTCCAAAATGTATCGCAAGATTTGGAAAAACACCAAAAACCATAAATTTAGGAAATTTCTATCCTACATTATGTGTTTATGAAAACGGCAACTATGTTTCTGACCCCTATTACAGTTTGGGCGACCCGTTCTATTCTGAATGTGCAGACTATCTTGTTTCAATCACTGTTCCACAAAACTATGCAGTCGCAACAAGTGGAAAAATTGCAAACAATACTACAACTGCAAATCAAACAACCTATGAAATTGAAGCAAAAAACATTCGTGATTTTGCAACAGTGTTTTCAACCCAATTCAAAGTTATTTCCGAAAAAATCAATGATGTGTCTCTATCCTATTTCTACCTTGATGACCCAACGCCAGCCATATCTTTTGACCGAGCAAAACATAGTTTGCAAACTTTTGACAAATCATTTGGCAAATATGCCTACGACACATTGACTGTCGTTGAAACACCTTTCAATGCTGGTGGAATGGAATATAGTTCACTCATCTATGTTGCCGACAATGTTGAAAACCCATTCTATCAAGATGTGATAACTCACGAAATTGCTCATCAATGGTGGTATTCGGCAGTTGGTTCAAACCAAATCGAAAGTCCATGGCTTGATGAAAGCATAACTGAATTTTCTTGTGCCTATTTCTACAAATTGAACAACAACAGCAAGCAGTATTCAAACATAATTGACTCCAAAATTTCGACATATGAAAACTGCTTGAAGTTGATGGCAAAAAACGACATCGAGGTTTCAAAGTCTATTTTGAGGGGGTTAAACACCTATATTTCGTCAAATGAGTATGTTTCTTTTGTCTATGACTATGGGCCACTGATGTATGATAGTCTTGAAAACATCTATGGACAAGATTCATTTTTGAATGCTTTGAAAGACTATTATGAAACCAACAAATTCAAAATTTCAAATGAAAGCGTATTGAAAAAGTCCTTTCAAAAACACTGTCAAGGTTCAACCAAAATCATTGAAAATTGGCTGAATGGCAAAGTTTAGAGAAACATTTATGATGTACGAACTAAATGCACATAACCAATTTGCAAATGTAATAAGCAAAATAATGTATTAAAACTGGCTGAATGTAAACAAAAATGCTCATAACCAATTACATAGATAGTAAGCAAAATAAAATATACAATGACTATATGTAAAAAACAAAAAAATGCCTCCATCAAGGAAGCATTTTTATTTTGATAGTTTTTTAATTTTTATTGCTGAAATTCAATCACAAAGCAAGTTGCATAATATACCTTTTGTCAAACATTCATTTAGAATACATTTTGACACCATACACTTTGAAAAAATAAAATACAAATTTATTTGATTTGTGGTTTCATTGTTGGAAACAACAAGACATCACGAATTGAAGCGCTGTCAGTCAACAACATAACCATTCTGTCAATGCCAATTCCAAGTCCACCTGTTGGAGGCAAACCATATTCCAAAGCATTGATAAAGTCATCATTCATGACTTGTGCTTCATCATCTCCTGCTTCTCTTTCTGCCATTTGAGCCAAAAATCTTGCTTTTTGGTCAATTGGGTCATTGAGTTCAGAGAAAGCATTTCCCATTTCTCTTGCAGTGATGAAAAATTCAAATCTTTCTGTCAAACGGCTGTCAGTTGGTTTTTTCTTTGCAAGTGGCGAAACTTCAACAGGATAGTCATAGACAAAGGTTGGTTGAACAAGTTTTTCTTCAACAAGTTGGTCAAAGACTTCATAAAGTGCTTTGCCCCATGTATAGTCAGATTTCAAATCTGCTCCTGCCTTTCTTCCTTCTGCAATCAATTCTTCAACAGATTTTTCGCTGTCAAAATCAACGCCAGTGACTTCTTTGACAATTTCAGACATTGAAACTCTCTTCCAAGGTTTGCCCAAGTCCATTTCAATTCCTTGATAGACAATTTCAGTTGTTCCAAGAACTTTTTTAGAGCAGAAATTGAACAATTCTTCTGTCAAGTCCATAATGTCACGATAGTCAACATAGGCTTGATAGATTTCAATTGAAGTAAATTCAGGGTTATGTTTTGTGTCCATTCCTTCATTTCTGAAAATGCGACCCATTTCATAAACTTTTTCAAAACCACCAACAACAAGCATTTTAAGGTGCAATTCTGTTGCAATTCTCAAATACATGTCAATGTCAAGAGTGTTGTGGTGTGTCACAAAAGGTCTAGCATTTGCACCACCTGGCAATGTGTTCAAAACAGGAGTTTCAACTTCCAAAAATCCCTTTGAATCAAGAAATTCTCTGACAGCAGAAATGATGCGTGAACGTTTGACAAAAGTGTCTTTGACTTCTGGGTTTGCAATGAGGTCAACATATCTTTGACGATATCTCAAATCTTGATTTGTGAGTCCATGAAATTTTTCAGGAAGTGGTTGCAAAGATTTTGAAAGCAATTCTGCTTTTGCAACATTTATTGAAACTTCACCACTGTGAGTAGTAAAAATTGTTCCAGTCACACCAATGATGTCACCAATATCCCATTTTTTAAAGTCTTGATATTCTTCAACTCCCATGTCATCTCTTTTGAAATAGAGTTGCAACATGCCTTCGCCATCACGAATGTGAGCAAAACTTGCCTTTCCCATGACTCGCTTTGACATCATACGCCCAGCAATTTTGACTTCTTTGCCTTCATAGTCAGAATAGTTGTTCAAAATGTCGGTTGTGAGCGCCGTTCTGTCAAAACGAACAATCTCGAAAGGGTTTTTTCCTTTCGAGACCAAATCGGCGAGTTTTTCTTTTCTAACCTTGACCACTTCTGCCACATCTTGTTCAGTTTGTGGTTTTTGTCTTTGTTCTTCCATTAAAACTCCTTGTGTATTACCTAAAACTAATTTTTATAAACAAATTAAAGACTCAAAATTTTGTATTCAACCATATCCCCATTTGGAGTGTTGACGGTTACAATATCATTTTTTTTGTGTCCCATAAGTGCACTGCCCAAAGGAGATTCATTGCTAATCAAATTTTTTGCAACATCTGCCTCTGTTGTTCCAACAATGCGATATTCAATTTCATCATCAAATTCGATGTCAAGAACTTTTACAGTGCTTCCAAGACCAACAACTTTTTTGTTTGCAGATTCATCTATAATGACAACATTTTGCAATTTTTCTTCAATTTCTTTGATTTCTTGCTCAATTCTGCCTTGTTTGTCTTTTGCAGCGTCATATTCAGCATTTTCTGAAAGGTCGCCAAATTCTCTTGCAATTTTGATGTCTTCTGTGACTTGTTTTCTACCATCAGTTTTCAAAAAAACCAATCTGTCTTTCAAGGCATCAAATCCATCTTGTGTCAAATAAACTTCTTTCATAAATCCTCCGAAGCGTGCGAATTTTTATTCTAGTTTTCCTTTCGCAGCCTTATCATCAAATTCGCCATAATAGCGTAATTACAGGGTTATTTTTCAATTTTTTCTGCAATTTCAGTTTCATCAGAAAGTTCTTCAATTTCCTTTTTGATTTCTTCACTTTCTTCAACGGCTTCAACTGCTTCTTGACTAAATTCAGGGTCGATATCTTCTTCATCAAATTTTACAATT
>CAYPVP010000008.1:0-35294 GCA_964414205.1 uncultured Bacteroidaceae bacterium
TCAAGAAAAATGATAATGGTACATATTCTAAAATTCATGTGGGTGTTGATGGATTTGAAGCCGATTGGAAAGGTGCACGATTTGAAATTGTTTACACTCCAAACGGAAATGGAACTCATGTTAAACTCAACAATGAATACTATTCAATTCCAGCAGAAAGATATGCAAAGAAAGCAGATGGTTCAGGTTTCTATTTGAGCGAAAATGGAAACTACATTCTCATCGGCAATGGTTATGTTGATTTGACAACACTTTCACGCTTCAATGTGTCATATGCTTCTGGGGCACAAGGTGGCTACAAATTTGTTGATGCAACATATGGCTTGATTGTTGAATATAACCACAGATATAAAAAAGTTGAAACATACGCCGAAGACCAAAAAGGTTTGTTCTCTTATGTCATCGTTGAAGGTGGCACAAACTACTATAAACTCACTGCAAATTTGACCGACGCAGAAAAACTTAAAACCGATGGCAAAACATATAGAAAATATTTCAAATATGAAGCCAACCCAACAAATGAATTCAATCCTGAATATAACCTCTATAAGACTTCAAGAAAATATAGAGAAATTTCAGATTTTGGTGTTCGTTTGAATGTCCAAATTGGAACATTGAATCTCGGTTTTGGTTTGTTTGGTGTTGATTTTGGTTTTGGACGCCAAACTCCAATTATCCCTGACAGAGTCATCAACGAAGCAGTTTTGTTCTCTGAAAAGACAATGGAAATGGGCTTTGCAGTTGATTTCTCAATCTTTGCAAATGCTGGAATTGTTGACATCGGAATGATGTTCAGCGAAATTCTTGGCGACATCTATGGCGTTGTTGTTGATGTTCCTGAATATGATTTGGGTTCAGCAGAAATTACTTTCAGAGCAAAAGTTGCAACAAAACTCAATTTGAAGCACATTGAAAAATCAGAATTGTTGTTCCAATTGCTGAGAGTCACACCTGTTGGCGAAGAAGACATGTTGTTTGCTCTCTATTTCCAAGAAGGAACACTCTATCTTGACGCTTCAAAAATCGGAATGCCAAAAATCAGCATTGATGCTTCTCCTGTTGTTCAAAAAGTTGTCGACATGTTGAAAAAACTTGTTGGAATGGGTGGCGCAACTCAATCAGACGATGCCATCTCAACAGCAGACAACAATGCAAACATTGGCGCAAGCATATTGGTGTCTTCTGGACAAGTCATGGCAAAAGTTGGAAATGCAATGTTTGACTATTTCTTGAAACTTGTCAAAATTGATGGAAAAACATTGTTTGAATTGCTTTATGACAATTTTGAATTTGGCGCAAATTTGACTGCTAATTTGAAATTTGATGACATCTATGCAACTGAATTGAAACTTGATGCACAAGTATCAATTCCAGCAGGTGACAAATATGTTCTTGTTGCTGAAAATGAAGTTGTTGACAACTCTTTGAGAGTTCAATTTGTTCAAGACAAAGAAGGAAAATTTGTCAAAGATGCTCAAAATCAATTTGTCAGAGCATATGTATTTGACAAAATTGCTGATACAGACAGATTTGCTCCAAAATTCTATCTTGCAACAGAAAATTTGACTCCTGAACAAATTGCTACACAATATCCTTACAAATGTATCAAAGGCGACCCTGCAAACAAAGATGAATATGAAAAAGTGACAAAGTTGTCATTGAAAGTCGGAAACGTCGTTCTCAAATTCAGCAAAAACGTTGGCTCGACTTTGTCACCTGAACAAATTGCAGAATTTACACCTGCAACAGAATATGAACATTTGATTGTTGAAGAAACAATTGAAATTTCAGCAAAATGGTTGAAAGGTTCTGATGACTTGTCAACACTTCTCCACTTGTTCTTTGACACAACCGATGTTCAAAAATTGGAAGCATATTTTGAAGTTGAAGAAAATCTTCACAGACAAATTTTTGCAAATTTCAAAGTTGACATCAGAACAACAGCAATTTTGAACGTCATTCGTCAAAAATATGTTGTTGATGGACCAAATGACACCAAGTTTAGCAAGTGGTATGAGGGTGACACATCATTCCTTGACGCAGCAGAATTCTTGCTTGCAGCAAAAGACTACATTGACATCATGGAATTGCTCAGTTATGTCAATACTGCAATAGAAATTTATTCTCTTGACAAAGATGGCTATCGTGTTGAAATGGGTGCTGTTTACATTCAAGGTGGCACTTATGAAATGGTCGCAAACTATGTTCAAGCAGAAGAAGATTTCAAGGGCGAAAGATATTCTCAAATTGGAACAACTGGAAAATATGTTCTTGACAAAAAAGGTTCTTTCAAACAAGTGGTTGATAAACTTACTCTCCAAAATATGGATGGAAAAGACAGATATAGCCACTATTTTGCAGACCCTGATGGCGCATATGTCTATGATGAACAATCAGGAACTTTTGTTGTTGCAAATGCTGGAATGACTGGACAAAGATACAGTTATGACTATATCAACTACTATCAAAACAACTTGGGCGAATTTAAGAGAAATTCTGGTGGAATTTACATTTTGCTTGATTTCTTTGGAATTCAACCACTATATTTTGAAAGTTTGACCTATGAGAAAATTTTCAAAAACTTGACAGAGAAACCTGGTGGTGATGCTGTCACAACCGAAGCAAACTCAACTGCTGTTTCTGACAACAGTGGTGAAAATGTTACAAGCAGTTTGTTCCCATTGCTCAACGAAACTTACGCTGGCTATGTCAAAATGTTCCTTTATGGCTTGCAATTCACTTCTGACTATGCTGCAATTTTGTTGCAACCTGATTTCATTGACAGAATTTTGGAACTTTTTGTCAATGTTGAAGGTGGAATCAACCTTGGACATGATTTTGAAAAATCAAACATCAAATTCAATTTGAACTTTGACCAAGAAAAATATGAAAAAGCAAGTCTTGCTCAACTCAAAAATGCAAATGTAAGCAAATTTAAGTTTGTGACTGTGCCAAATGCAGGTTTGTACACCTACTACAATGGAAAAATTGTAAAAGTCAGTTCACTAGCACCTGCTCAAATTGCAAAAATTGACCAAGCAAAACGTTTCAACATTGAAAAAGTTTTGCAATCTGATGTCAATTTGGAAGTTGAAACTGCTGGAAACACTGCAAACACTGCTACAACTTTCTACATTTTTGATGCCTCAGTTTCTCTTGTCGAAGCAAATGTCTATGTCTTTGAAAACAGTTTCAATGTCACAATCAATCGTTTGGAAATGACAGAAAGCACTTTTGTTTATGATTCAAACGGTGTTGAAACTGCAAAAGCATCTGATAGATACACAAAGAAAGCATTGTATTCTGATGCTAAATTTGCAAATATCTTGAATGACGGAAAATATTTCTTCCACAACGTTGTTGACAAAAAAGATGTCTATTTTGAAATCAAAGCCGAAAACCGTTACAATCGAGTTCAATCTGGCGAATCTTTCAACTATCAACAAGATGCAACAGGAAACTATATCAAAATTGGCAACGAATTCAAATTGCTTGATGATACAAATGTAAAACACTTGTTGAAATACAACTATTATCAAGATGACAATGGTGAATATGTCAGAAGAATTACTCTCAGAGATGACACAAAATATCCATCATTTGAAAAAGATCAAGACGGAAATCTTGACCCTGCAAAACCTATTGAATACACAAACCTTGATGAAATCAAGACTGTCAGAGTCAAACTTCAAGGCGATGTCACAATTCAAGGAAATGCAAAAGCAATTGCTTTGAGTGAAATTTTGAGTGGACTTGTTGGTAATTTGTCAACTCAAATCATGGGTTCTTCATCTGCAATTCGTGTTGGATTCTCAATTGCAAGCAACATTGTTCTTGGACAACTGAATCTTTCAAAGATTGGAAACAGCAATTCTGTTGCAGAGATTTTCAACTTCCAAGACATTCAACTTGCAATCGACTTGTGGTTGTTTGGTGAAGATGGTTCTCGCACTGAAATTGCAGGAATCTATCTCTATGACAACAATTTGTATATTGACGCTTCATATTTGTTGCGTGATGCTGGATTTATCAAAGTTGAATTTGGAAGAAATGATTTGATTGAAATCATCAATTCAATTTTGACAAAAGAAAAGAACGCTTCTGCACAAGAAGGTGCAACAATTTTGCCAAGTGCAAACATGTCTATTGCTGGAATTTATTTGGCAATTCAAAGAAACAACTTCTCATTGAGTTTGTCTTCTGCATTGTTGAAAGTCGTTGCAAAATCTTTGTTTGGTGACAACATGGAAGAAAAATTGGCTATGCTTCCAAACGTTTCGCCATATGTCAACATTCACAACTATCCATTGACAATTTCTGCTGGTGTAAAATTGTTCAATGAAGCAGGAACAGAAAAAGTCGCAGACATTGCATTGAATTTGTATGGACTTGATGAAAGACAAATTGGCACTTCGGGAGAGTTGTATTCTTCTGTGTTCAAAGTCTTCAAAAAAGGCGAAAATACTCATGACATTTTCAGTGCTTTTGCAAGACCAACAAGCAATGTTATTATCAGCGAAAATCGTGCAAAATATCATTCGGTTGCATCGCTGAACGTCAAGGCATTGCTCGGACTTGAAAAAGACGAAGTTTTCAAAATTACAATGCAAAATGTCAAAGTTGCTGCTTCGTTGGAAATGGATTTCAACGTTCTTGCTGGAATTGTCGATTGGAGCGAAGTTTTCAAAAAAATGTTTGTCAATGAAGAAGAAGTCGAAGTTTTGATTTCTGCTCTCAACAAACATATGGATTCTACACAAGATGCTTTGAGCAAAGTCAAATTGGAATTGCAAGCATTTGTCAACATTCAAAACATGCTTGATTCAAGCAAATCTTTGATTGAAAAACTTGCAGGTGCTGAAATTCAAATTGCATTGACAATGAATTCAACAATTTTGCCATGGGCAAATGGTGATTCACAAGATGTTTCATTGTTCATCAATGCTGTTGTAAACAACAACGGAACAGTTTCTTTGTTCCTTGACTTCTCTGACCTTGCAACAAAAATGAAACTTGGTTCTGCTTTTGCAAAAATCAAACTTGAAAACATTGACATTTCAAAACAACTTTCTAATGTCCTTGTCAAACCAGAAGATAGTCTTGACACATCAGGACCTGACGCAACAACTTCGGCTGTTGAACAAAACACTGGAATTCTTCCTGACACAGTTTTCAACATTGTTGATTCATTCATCAACAGTTTGTCAATTCAACTTGGAAAAATTGCAATTGTGTTCAATGATGACCTCATCAATTCAGCAATCAGAATGTTTGTCAAAAATGAAGATTTGGTTTCTAGACTGAACTTTGCAAAAATGGACAAAACTGAATTCAAAATTGAATTTAATGGTAGCCAACTTGACATTTCACTTCAACTTTCTGCTGACAACAAAGACAACAAGTCTTTGAATGTGGACGCTGCTGGCAACAAATATGCTTTGATTTCTTCAACAATCAAAAATTGGACAGGAAACAAATATACCAGAGGCAATTCAAGTTATGTTGAAGATGTCGACGGAAACTATAAACTTGTCAATGGCAACTATGTTCTCATTTCTGCAAATGAAAAATATGAAGGCGTTAAATTCAAGAAACATTTTGAATTTGTGCTTGATGCAAACGGAAAGTATTTGTGCTACAACGACATCACAATGCCAGAATATGTAAGTGTTGAAGCATACACCGAAAATTGGACAGGCGCTACATATAATGTTGGTGCTGACGGAAGTTATGTTCTTGCAGAAGGAACAACAGGCAAATTTATGAAGTCTGCTGATTATCTTGCTACCCAAAATCTTGCTTATGCAGGAGAAGGTGACATTGACTTCAAATTGAAATTTGCTGATTTGGGAATCAAACTTAATGAAACTCAATCAGGTTTCACTCCTAACCCAAGCGAATATAAAAACTTGCTTGAATCACAATTCAACTTGCATTTTGGTGGTTCATTAGACTTTGTTGCAAAACAATATAATGAAGGCAAACCAAACATTATGGATTTGAGTGGTTTGGGTGGACTTTTGGCTGGCTCTGGAATTCAAGATTTCGACCTTAGCCTTGCAATTTCAAACGATTTTGAATTGAGATATAAGTTTGGATTGAGTCTATACATTGATTTGAAAGATTTTGGAAAAACTGAAGTAGTTTTGGAAATTACTGATTCAGTCACAAACAAAACAACTTTGGCTGCATATATCTTGCCAAACTTTGATGTCAATGGTGCATATGTTTCTCACAACATCTATGCTGACCTCAGCATGATTTTGGGTGAACAAGGAAAACTTGCACTTACAAACTTTGATTTGAAGTCGATGCTTGATGGCATTCTCGGAAAAGTTTTGCCAAAAGATGCAACAGCACAAGGCAATGAAGATGCAGCAGCATCACTTGTCAGCAAATTGTATCCAGCATTGCTTGTGATGTTGAAACCTGAATACTTCGGCATTGCTTTGAATGCAAATTTGATAAATGCCTTCATCCACGTTGTTCAAGAAGCAAAAGGACAACCAGTCAAAGACCTCATTCCTGATTTGGGCGAAATCCTTTTGGAACTTGTCACTGACACTCCTGACCATGCTCTTGACATCAATTTCAACATCAAAGTTACGGACAGTGTTTATGGAACGATGAAAATTTCAGAGTTGATTTTTGCAGGAGAAGCAGCAACTTCTTTGGACAAAGGATTTACTGGCTATGCTCCAACAAAGACACAACTTGCTGATTTCATTGAAGCATACAACATGAAAACAAAAGAAGTTCTCATTGACTCACTCAGCCTTGAATTGTCTGGTGGATTGGCCTTTACAACAACAGGACTTACACCAAGCGATCCAAACTATGACAAAACATTTACATATTGGTTGGGAAGTTTGATTGATGGATTGCTTGAAAGCGCACTTGGTGCAGACAAATCGAATGCAACAGGAAAAGATTTCATCATGACAATGCCAAAAGGTGTTGCTCCATTCACATTCTCAATCAAAGCAGACATCAATGTGAAAGCCTTGTTTGGAAAAACTGGACTCAACTTGGGTGGAATCATCTATTCTGACTTTGTCATAGACTTCAAATTTGGAAACCCAATCAACAAGAAAATCTTGTCAGTTGCTTATCTTGGTTCAACAAGACTCAACAAAACGGGTGACTATAACTATGAAGTTACAAATGGAGTTGGTGAAGGATTCTCTGACGCTCTCTATTTGGATCTCACAACATTCGGACTTGGAAAATTGAAACTCAGTGGTCTTATGGGTATGTTGGGAATGTCTAGCAAACTTGCAAAAGTTCCAACACCTGATGCTGTCGGTGCAGACAATGTTTCTTCAAATGAAGCAACTGCCCAAGCAGGACTCACAAGCATTTCAGCAGGACTTTCGATTGAAAAGGGCAAAATTGGAGTTTCCATGAACAATTCTTTGTTGATGCAACTCCCTGCATTGCTTGGCTTGAACATTGATTTGGGTGAAGTTCCAATCAAAGACGTCAAACTTGAACTTGAATATGATTTTGGAATCAAATCAATTTCTTTGAACTCAACTTTGGATAGCACAGGTTCAACAATCGATGCTTCAATCAATGTTGATTCAATCAAATTTAATACTTCATCAAAAGATAAATTGGTTGATATTGACCAATATATCGCAGAAACTTCGACAGGATATGCAGGTCTTGCTGGTGGAACAATGTCAGTTGGTGGAATCGTTCAAGGTTTGCTTGCAGCACTTGACCCTAACGTTACACTTACATTGCAAAAATACACTCCAAACTCAAAAATCTTGTCAAATGCTAACACATACAATTCAAAAAATGACAACATGAACTATGGCAGTGAAGGTTCAAACGATGCTTCAACATTGTCAGTCAAATTGTCAAGACCAAAAGAACTTATTGACATCAAGGGATATCAGAAAAACAGAATCAAGATTGACATCTATGCTTTCCACCCTGTTCGTGACAAGGTTTCAAACAGTGCCCTTGACAGACCTTTCTATATTCCTGGAACTTTGTACAACAGCAACGTTGTCATCACAAGTTTGTCAGATGTTCTTCCAGGCACAGATATCATTGGAACAATCAGAGACGGAATGGTCCCTCTCAATTTGGCAACCATGCTCGGTTCATCAAACGCAACTTCAATGTTCAATCTCTATGAAATTTTGAAGGGCGACAACAACTACTATACATATCCAACCAACGGTGATTTGGGTGGTGTTGAAAACAAAAATGACGCTCCTGACTATGACAAAATTTACAAGTGGAAACCAAGCATTGCAAACATTGTCAAAAAATTGGAAGTCAATTTGATGAACGTCAATGGCTATGGAATCACAAATCCTTCAAATGCTGAACTTGGAAAACCAGGTGAAAATTGGGGAACAAGTGTTTCTGACACTCCTTTTGAAGATGAAAGATATACATCTATCATCATCGAACTTGACAAAATGGCTTTGAATGAACTTCTTTGCTTTGTCTATTACATGGTTATGGGATTGTTTGGAGACGCATTTGTTTCAGAAGCCTACAACCAAGCAGGAGTTGGCGCAAAGTATGCTACATTGTCATCTTTGATGGCTGAATTTGAAAAACTTGCCTACACCGAAATTGAAGGTGAAAGTGAAACTAGAACCTATGAAGTTGTAAGACAAGAAAGACTTGCAAGAATCAATGCTATGGTCGCACTCATGCAACCTTATGCAAATGCAATTCCAGGTGTTTTGGTCAGAAACTTCATCACTGGTCTTGGCTATCCTGATTTCTTGCTCAACATGGTTGGTGGAAATCGTTTGGGCGCTCTTTCAGTTGTTGCAGATTCAATTTTCCCAATTCCATTTGCTGACATGAAAGCAGAAGTTCCAAACCCTAAACTTTGCTTGTTCATTGAAGTTCTTGATGAAAACACAATTACTGATCGTGCATCAGGAATCAAGAGCATTGAACTTTATATCAATGCAACCTCAACTCAAACTTTCGGAACTGAATATTTGAGATTGGCAGTTCAATCAACAAAAACTTCTGATGACATGATTTCATTGCTTGAAGTTGACAGAATTGAAAAGCCACAAGCAGAAATTGAAGCACCTGTCAGCATCACTGTCACCGACCCAGCAACAAGAAAAGCAACTGTTGCATATGCTGATGGAACTACAAAGTCAATCTACTTGACCGCTGAATATTTCATTCAAGAAAAACTGTTCCCTCAAAAAGCAAATGTGTATTATACTGACGGAACTCAAAACCTCTATGAACCAAGTTCAGACAAAAATGCAAACCAATATGGAAACACTGGTGGTGTATATGTTGCATGGGATGCTGCATCAGTAAACTTGACTTCTGCAAATGAATCAAATCAATGGCTCGCTGGATATGCCTATGGATATGTTCTCAGCAAAGTTATGTATCAAATTCCTGTTTATGTCACCAATGCGTATGAAGTCACTGGATTGAAATCATATGTCAAAAATGGAGACATAAGAAGTTCAAAGAATTTGGTCATTGATATGAATGTCAATTCTGCAAACTTCAACTTGGATTTGCCTGATGAAGTCAGAATTACATTTAGAGCAGGTGGAACAAAGACATTCTCAACCAAATATGTTGCTCCAATCGCTGAAAAAGACATTGACAAGTGCAAACTTGACAGAGCCTTTGTTGAAGCAAATACATTTGCAAAAGTCAACGATACACTTGCAAAGCGAGGCAGTAAATTTGTTGAATATAGAGAATATTTGCTCTATTTGAACAAAGAATATGGACTTGAAATTATGACAGCAATAACCTCTGATGGAAAAACTGTCATGTATGATTGGAATGAAAAGTCAAGTGCCACAAGTTCTTATCCAGCAGGAAAAATCACATGGGAAAAAGGCGATTTCAAATATGATTTGAATGCAGGAACAATTGTGGTTTACTACACCTATGAATGGGGACTTTCTGAAAAGGCAAAGAACTTTGTTGAAATTCCAATTGTCAACAACGAAATTGCTTCTGTTACAAAATTCGTTGCAAGCAATGGAACAGAAACAAAAGCATTTGACAAATTCAATGCCTTTGATTTGAAGTTTATGGCTGACCAAAACTATAACTTGTATGAATACATCAAACAGTTCAACACTGTCAATGGAAAATATGATAGTTACACTCAAAATGGCGTGAATGTTGCTGGAAAATCTTTTGCAGGACTTTCTGTTGACTGGGATTTGAAGAACCTTATTGGTGCAATGAACTCAATTCATGACAACACAAGAGGACCTCAAAACCTTGGCGCTTGGGACTACTATAAAGGCATCAATACCTATGTTTATGCCTACATTGCAGACAAATCAATTGTTGTAAATTCTTCAAGCAGTTTGTATCCAAAAGCTAGCGAAATCACCAAATTGATGAACCGTGAAGACTTTGAAACCATCAAAGATGACTATTTCTGGAAATATAGTGAATATGGCACAAAATATTACTATGTAAGACAACAAGTCAAAGTTGATGTCAAAGTTGAAGCAAGAAAAGTTGTCAATTTTGTCAACAACACATTTGACATTGATGCCTATGACTTCACTTCATTGCAAGACAATGGTGCAATTCCAAATCAACTTCAAGCAATTTTCAACATTGGCGAAAAAGATTTGGTGAAAAAATGGATGTCTAATGGCGTTGAAATGACAATGACAATTCCACAAGTCAATGCAGGCGACATCACAATCAATGGCTATAAAGGAAAGGACAATTTGTTTGTCACCGTTGTTGTTGGAAACGACGCATGTGGAAAACAAACATTCAAGATTCCTGTAAATGTCAGAGATATGATTCCTACAACAAAAATGATTACCGTCACAGATTCGTTGAATCCACAATGGTTCAAAGAATTTGGGGCAATGAAAGTTGCGTTTGAAGGTGGAATCAACCATGATTTGGTTTTGGATTGGTCAACATGGAGATTGTTCACAAAAGAAGAATGCACAGAAAAATTCGAACTTGTTGGCGAAAACAAAAACATTTTCAATGGTGGAATCTTCTATGTTTTGGTTGACTCCTACAAAGAAGTTGCTGGCGTTGAACAAAATGGAACAAGACAACAAATCAAATTGATGGTTTTTGCAGATGAAAAAGTCATTACTGATGTCAAATTCTATGATGGAGTTGGCGACATCAATTCTGAATCAAGTTTCAATGCAACAACAATTGGTGTTGACACCTACGATTATGTTTCAAATCCAAACGCATTCTTCAAAAACGTTGGATGGAACAATGATGGCGCAAAAGTCAAAATCACCTATCAAACTGCTGGAATGCAAAAAACAGGCTTTGCTTTTGTAGGAAAGTGGATGACTGATACTTTTGCTCCAAACTACAATTCTGAATCATCAATCATTTCTTACAAGATTGGCAATCAAGAATTGCAAGTCAATGTCTTGTCGTCAAAGAAAATTGTTGACACTTGTGAATTCACAAATGGAAGCATTTCTCAAATCGGCAAAACATTCAAGTATAGTGCATTTGACAAGTTTGAATTGCCAACAAAAGCAAATGTTGTGTTTGCAGATGGAAAAACTGCATCAAATGTTTCAATTTTGTGGAATAATGTTGCAACACCAACAATGGCTGAATTGCAAGCAGGTTCGATTTCAAGAGAAATGACATTCTTCAATGAAAACACAGAAATGAAGCAAACTGTTACAGTTCAAATCATCATTGACAACTATGCAAACATTCAAATTGAAAAAGTTGTTTATGACAATTTGCAAACAACATATCACTTGTTTGGAGAATTCAAATTGCCTTCAACAGCAACTGTCACATACAACGGTGGAACAATCAAATCTAATGTTTCAGTTGTTTGGAACAACACAAATGTTCCTACAAGTGAAGAAATTGTCGCTGGAACATTTGCTAGAACAGCAACAATTTTGAGTGATGAAAAGTTCCAAGAAACCGTCACATTCACTGTTGTAACAAACTATGAATTGTTCATCGGCAATGAAACTGTCAAAGAAAACTATGTTTTGACAAAAGCCAACTTCTACAAAGGCTTGCCAAACAGTGGAAAAGTTGTGTACGCAGGTGGAATTGAAATTCCTGTGACGATTGAATGGATTGATGCAAACTATGACCACAACGGTCTTGCTCAAACAAATGTTAGAGTCAGAATTTCAGCAAACGGCATTTCAAGTGAACCTGCTCAAAACATTGCTTCTGTAATGGACGACAAACTTGTTTCATTGACAATTGAAAAAGCAGGAATCACCGATTTGGTTGACTATGACAGTTTTGTTTTCGACCCATTTGGTTTGTATCAAGGTGGAAACAAATTGCCTGAAAATGGTTCAATGATTGGTGTCATCATTGGTGGCACAAAGACTGCAACTGGCATTGAAGGTGGATTGCAAACACAACTTAAAGTGTCTTATGAACTACCACAAAATTTGATGACATCAGCAGACATTTTTGGAAAAACAATCAATCTTGAACTTGTCTTCGTCTATAATGGTGGAGTCGAAAAACTTGTCAGAGAAGTCAAAATTGCAAACAGAACGATTGACAGCATTGTTGACTTGGCTTACAGAAGTTTGACCATTGACCCATTTGGTGAAAAAGACTTTGCTTGGTATGCAACAAATGCAAACAAATTGCAAGCAAATGTTGGAGATGAAACATTTGAATTTGAAGTTAGATGGCCAGTTGACTTTGCAATCAAGAACAGTGGTGGGTTCTATCCAAACTTTATGGTTGAATTTGCTTATAAACTTGGAGAAAACAAATATTCAGTTCAAAGCGTTAACATTCCTGTCAATGTCTTGAACAGAGATATTGTCAAAACTGAAATTGTTCTTGGTGAAAATTATAAATTGGTTGAATCAAAAGAAAACAGATTCGATTCAGTCTATAAATATGCAAATGTTGTTGATTCTCAAATCATTCAGATTGAATATTCAAACAACACCAACATGCCAACTGTCATCACTGTCTTCAACCCTAACGCATATGTCCAATCAAGTTTGCCAAAAGAAATGAAAATTGTCTTTGCAAATGGAGATTACAAATATTATGCACTTGAATGGAATGTTGATGCAAATGGCGTTGCAATTGTTGGAAGCATTTTTGAAAAAATCGACATTGCAAAAGGTGGAAAATCAACAATCAAAGTTGGAATCAAAGAATCTGAAAATTCTGCAAAATCAATTTCAACATTTGGAGTTGACCTTGAAGTCAACGCATTGAAATTGAAGAAAACAAATTCTGACATTTCTTCATTGACTCTTGACAGCAAGTTGAGATATTCATTCTCACCATACTACAAGAATGCAGGACAAAATGCTTTCGTTTTGGCAAACTATGCAACAAGCGCAAAAATCTATTTGGACGGAAAATTTGTCAAGCAAAGTGCAATCAACCTCGGTTCTTATGCAGGATACAATATGTTGGAAGAAAAATATGCTTTCAACCCTACAACTGCAAAATATGAAGTGACTGCAAACGGCGACTATCGTTATGTCTATTCAATTTGCTACAATGCTCCACTTGCATGGAATTTGAGCAGTCTTGCATTTGACTATAACGGTGGAATCAAATATGTTGATGCAAGTGTAAATGCTGTTCAAAATGGTGTTGCAACTGAATCTTCAACAATGAGAGTCCCTGTTGACATCAAAAAACAAACACTTCAATCAATGACATTTGCAAATGGAGATTTTGATGACTATGATGCAGTTGCAATCGAAGTTTTCAAAAACAATACATTTGACCCATGGTCAGGAATTGATTATTTCAGCAAACTGAATGTCAACAAATATTTCCCTGCAAGAGGAACAGCAGTCTTCTCAGACGGAACAACAACTTGGGAACAAAATGTCAACATTGTTTGGGATTTTGCAAGCGTCAATGTCAGTTATGCAGGTGGAGAATTTGTTGCAAAAATCAAAGTCAACGAACCTGAACTTGACTCTTTGAACATCAAGCATGGACAATTTGACTATGTTGATTCAAAAACAAAGAGAACAGTCCTTGTTGGTTCACAATCTTTGGACCACAAACTCGTTTTTGCAAACAGAGAAGCAAAATTGATGACAACGGGAACAGTCAACCAAGAAATCTACAATTCAATTGGTTTCTATTCTCCATCAACATTCAACATTGCAACTCAAACCTACATCGACCCTTACAACTTTGAAATTCCATCATTTGGAAACAGCATTGAAGTTATGGTTGAAGGCAAAGGAAAAATGACTTTCTCAACAACTGACAAAGTCAACAATTTGCAATGGTACACTGGTGGCTTCAACCCTGTCTTCTCTGGTGGAAAAACAAAAATCATTGCAAAACTTACTGTTGAAGGCGTCACACAAAACCTTGAAATTCCATTCCTTGTACAAAGAATGTATATCAGCAAAATGCAAGGTTTTGCAAACGGAAATCCATCAGGAACAACAGCATTGGCTGACAACACAAATGGTTCTGGAAACTACTACGGTGAATTCTATACTGATGAAACAAGATTTGGTCAAGTCAAAAACAACGACTACACCTACTTCATCAAACCATTCTTTACATCAAGTTATGATTTGCCATATGCATATTTGATGGACTTCAAAGTTTGGAAATTCAACCCTCAAACAGAGCACTTTGAAACAACAACTGATGTTGCAAACCGTGCATTCCACTATGCAAAAGTTTCAATGCCTACAACATTCCACTATGGATTTGCAGAAGTCAATGCAGGCGAAAACGCATATCAAGCAACAGTTTCACTTGCTGGTCAACAATATGTCACAGTTCCTGTTGGTGTCATTGGAGTTCAAGTTGCTGGATTGGCAACAGGCGAAACACTTGATGCAATTGATGATGGAACAGCGACAACAAAATTGAAGACAACTGCAAAGGCAAATGTTGTGTATAGCAATGCATCTCAAACAACAGTTGTAGTTGATGTTCCAGTTGCATGGTATGGTTCGGTTCAACGCTTCAAAATGGACAACATTACCGTTGTTTCAACAGGAAACTTCCAAGCATATTCAGCAATATCCTCATCAGTCTTCTTGACACAACTTGGAGGAAGAAAAGCAGTTTATACTTTGAGACCTGTTTTGGGTGTTATGGTTTTGTCAAACGGAGAATTGGCAACATCAAAAGTTCTTGCAAATGATGAAATGAATGGCTCAATTGTCATGGCAAAAGCAGGAGCAATCATTCCTGTTGGTGCAGGTGCAATTCAACCAATCAAAACAATCACATCACTTCGCTGATTGAAAAGCAAAGAAATTGATTGAAACAAAAAAACGAAAAAACCAATGTGAAAGCATTGGTTTTTTTTTGCAAATGCAAAAATCAAAATAGAAGCATTGCAACCAAAATTTCAGTGTGATATAATGAGATAAATCAGAAAGGAGGCTCTTATGGGCTTTATAAAACGAAATCTTCTCAAAGTCATCGAATGGAAAGATGACAGCAGAAATACTTTGGTGCTGAGATATGATGTTCCAGACAGATTTGAAATTATGAAACATTCAAAATTGGTTGTTTCTGAATCGCAGGCAGCAATTTTTGTTTGTGAAGGTCAAATCGCCGATGTCTTTACTGCGGGAACATATGACCTTGACACAAACAACTTGCCAGTTTTGACAAACATTTTGTCTTGGAAATATGCTTTTGAATCTCCATACAAAGGCGATGTTTACTATGTCAATCTCAAACAGTTTACAAACATCAAGTGGGGAACACAAAATCCTATTATGATGCGTGACAAAGATTTTGGCATGATTCGTTTGCGTGGGTTTGGAAATTTTGCATTCAGAGTCAAATATCCAAAAATCTTCATGAGAGAATTGTTTGGAACAGTCAAATCTTTTAAAACAGAAGACATTGAGATGTATTTGAAAAACATCATTTTGACAACTTTGACAGACATGATTGGAACATGCAACATTCCTGCACTTGACCTTGCATCGCAATACATTGAACTGGGCGATTCAACAAAAGATTTGGCAATGTCAAAGTTTGAAGAACTAGGACTTGAAATCACAAATGTTTTTGTTCAAAACTTGTCACTTCCACCAGAAGTTGAAAAAGCAATGGATGAAAGAACAAAATTGGGTGTCTTTGGTGGAAAATTGAATGAGTACACGCAACTTCAAGCAGCCAATGCAATTGGAGATGCAGCAAGAAATCAAGGTGGCATGGCTGGAACAGGAGCATCGCTTGGCGCTGGTGTTGCATTTGGAAACATTATGGCACAAACAATGAACGGTGCTTTTGCAAACAATTCTTCTGAGCAAAGCAAAAATCAATCAAACTCTGTCTGTCCAAACTGTGGTGCAAGCGTTTCTGAAAAAGCAAAGTTTTGCCCTGAATGTGGAGAAAAAATTGTCAAGAAAAAGATTATGTTGCAATGCCCAAAATGTGGTGCAAAAGTTGGTGAAAATGCCAAATTCTGTCCTGAGTGTGGACAACCAATGAGTTCAACATGTTCAAATTGTGGCGCAACATTGAAAGCAAATGCAAAATTTTGTCCTGAATGTGGAGAAAAAATCAAATAGAAATGGCAGAAGAAAAAACCAAAATTGTAAAATGTCCAAACTGTGGCGCAAACATGGTTTGGAATGCACAAATCGGAAAATTGGAATGTCCATATTGCACAAGTCAAAAAGAAGTGGAAAAACACAAATCGAGATTTCGCAACTATTATGATTGTGTAAAAGATGGCTTTGTTGACAGCGATGGAATTGTCTATCGTTGCCCAAATTGTGATGCAAAAACCACAATTGAAGGTTTTGACACTGCCGTCAAATGTCCGTTTTGTGGTTCAACAAACATTGTGAAAACAGATGAGTTGCCAGGGTTAAAGCCTGATGGAATTTTGCCATTCAAATTGAATGCTGATGGTGCAAGTGAATTTGCAAAAAAATGGCTAAAAAAGAAAATTTGGACTCCAAACAAGTGCAAAAAGAATTTCAATCCTACCAATTTTCATGGAGTTTACATTCCAAACTTTGTTTTCAACACGCAAACTGTTTCAAAATATAACGGAAGATTGGGTGAATATTATTATGTGACTGTTGGCTCGGACAAAAACAGACATCAAGAAAGAAGAATTCGCTATTTCAATGTTTCTGGCTCGCTCAATCAACTGTTTCAAAATGTCTTTGTCGAAGCAAGCACACATGTCGAACAAAAGGAACTTGGCAAAATCACTCCGTATGACACCAAGAGTTTTGAAGAATACACACCTGACTATTTGGCAGGCTATTCTTCTGAAAGATATTCAACAGGGCTGAAACAAAGTTTTGATGAGGCAAAATTGCAAATTGAACCAAAAATTCGCAAAATGGTTCTTGACAAATACAACGCAGATGTTGTTGACTATTTGAGCATTTCCACAACCTATCATGACATAGATTTTGTTTATGTTTTGCTTCCAATTTGGATTGCAAATTATGGTTACAAAAACAAAAATTATAGATTTCTTGTCAATGGTCAAACTGGAAAATGCACAGGAAAAACTCCAATTTCAGCATGGAAAGTTTCGTTGGCTGTTCTGCTTGGATTGGGAATTTTGGCAGTTGCAATCTACTTTATTTTCTTTCACAATGGTGGAACAATTGAAATAAATCTAAATTCGCTTTTCAATCAAACAAAAATGTTGTAGAATGTCATTGAAATCGTTTTGATTTGCACAAACTAAAAGAAAAGTATGCCAAACAATTTGGCAAATGGAGGAATAAAAAATGATTACTGAAAACATGTTGATTCAAGAAGTTTTGGAACATGGTGACCCTGAAAAAATGGCAGAAGTTCTTGCTGGCTTTGGAATGCATTGTTTGATGTGTATGCTTTCACATGGTGAAACATTGGCACAAGCAGCAGCAGTTCATGGCGTCGATGTCAAAGATGTTGTTGATGCACTCAATGTAGCGATTGCTGAATAATGCTTGGATGGTGGAGAGATGAAAGAAAAATTGAACGATATTGAAGAAATTTCAAAACGCCTTGTTGAACTTCGCACTTTTTCAGATTATAGCACTGAGGAAATGGCGAATTTTCTTGGAATTGATGAAAAGCAATACAAGGAATATGAAAGTGGGGCAAAAGAAATTCCAATCAACATGATTTACAAATTTGCAAGAATTCTTTCCACAGAACCTGCATATGTCATGTCTGGGACAATGCCTGATGAAAATGTTGCAACTGTTGTGTATGATGGAAAGGGCGTTTCAATCAAAAGATATGAAGGCTATTCATTTTCATCACTTGCACCAAACTTTGCAAACAAAACAATGAACCCTATGCTTGTCACAATTGACCCTGCCGACTCTCCTGAACTTGTCAAACATGGTGGACAAGAACTCAATTTTGTTTTGGAAGGTGAATTGCACGTCATTGTTGGTGACAAAGATTATTTTTTGCACAAAGGTGACAGTTTGTTTTTTGACCCAAGTTTGCCACATGCCCAACTTGCTATGGGTGGAAAGCCTGCAAAATTTTTGACAGTCATCAATGAATGATTTGATAGCAAACAATCATTAAAATATGAAAAAGAAGAAAGAAATCTACTCTTTCTTTTTTTTTCTAGATTTTTTGTGGAACATTGGCTGATAAGTTGATATGACTGGTTTGGTTTGTTCCATTGCGAACAATGATGTTCTTTTGTGAACTACATAATTTTGCAAAGTTTGCAACCAACAATTGTGCCAATCAGTGTGCACACAAGTGCAACAGGAATTGCATAGCCAAGTTTTTTGACTTTTGTTGATGAAAAATAGATTGCAGAAATGTAGAAAATCGTTTCGCTTGAACCACAAATGACTGATGCACATCGTGCAATATAACTGTCTGCTCCATGCGTTTCGATGATTTCAGACAACAATGCTATTGTTCCATTGCCTGAAAGAGGGACAAGAAAAATGAGTTCGGCAAGTTGTTCTGGAATGCCCAAAAATTTGAGTGGATAGGACATGACAAACGCAAAATTTTTTGCAAGTCCACTTTCTTTGAACAATGTGATGCAAATGAAAATTGCAGTGATATAGGGCAACACGCTTTTGATGAGTTCAAGTCCACCTTTTGCTCCGTCAATAAAACAGTTGTAGACATTAACTTTTTTGAAGATGCAAACAATCAGCATCAAAATGACAAAAACGGGGAGAACATATGCTGTCATTGACTTGTTTCTCCTTGAATTTTGTTTGCAAATTTTTTCTTTTCAATGCGATTTTTGAAATGAAAATTTTGTAGTTTGAAACTTTTTTTTGTTGAAACTTTGTTATTAGATTTCGTTTTTGACATTTTTGAAAAGCATTTTTTGAGAAATTCTAGTGTTTTGCAAAGAAAAATGCCCAAAATTGTAGAAATTGATGTTGCAATCAGGGTTGGAGCAAGAATGTCGGTTGGTGCTGTGCTTCCTGCTGCACTTCTCAAAGCAATGACTGTGGCTGGAATCAGTTGAATTGAAGTTGCTGCAATAACAAGCAACAAAATCATGTGTGGCGTTGCCTTGTCGCTGTCTTCTTTTTGCATAAGTGACATTGCTCTCATACCTGCTGGCGTTGCAACTCCTCCCATTCCCAAAAGATTTGCAGAAAAATTTATGGCGATGGCATCTTTTGCCTTTTGGCTTTCCCCTTTGAAAAGCAAGCCTGTGAGAGGTGACACGATTTTTGAAATCAATTTGTCCACACCTGTTTCTTCCATCATTCGCAAAACGGAAAGCCACACAGAATAGATTGCAAGCATTTTCAAACCCAAAGTGATTGAATCCATTGCACCATCAATCATAGTTCCAAAAACTTTGTCAGGCTGACTCAACAACATCATTGTGATTGAAACGATTGACAGCCCAAGAAAAACAATGTTCATTTCTAACGCCCCCTCCAAAACATAATTCAATACTCTATTTTATTTTACAATTTTCAATTCTAGTAGTATAATTGTTTAAATATTGAAGAAAAACATTAAAGAGGCAAAAGTATGGCAGAAAAATTTTATATCACAACCCCAATTTACTATCCAAGTGGAAAATGGCACATTGGCACATGCTACACAACAGTAATTTGCGATGCAATCGCTCGTTTCAAGCGAATGCAAGGTTTTGATGTTTTCTATCTTACTGGCACAGATGAACATGGTCAAAAGATTGAAACTTCTGCAAAAAACAATGGTTGCACTCCAAAGCAATGGGTTGACAAACAAGTTGACAGTTTGAAATCTTTGTGGAAATTGCTCGATATCAGTTATGACAAATTCATTCGCACAACTGATGAAGAACATCAAAAAGCCGTTCAAAAGATTTTTCAAAAACTATTTGACAACGGCGATATCTACAAAAGCGAATATGAAGGCTGGTATTGTGTTCCATGCGAATCGTTTTGGACAGAATCTCAACTTGTAGATGGCAAATGCCCTGATTGTGGTCGCCCAGTCGAAAAATCGAAAGAATCAAGTTATTTTTTCCGTTTGTCAAAATATCAAGACAGAATTTTGAAACTTTTTGAAGAACATCCTGAATTTTTGTTGCCAAAATCTCGTGAAAAAGAAATGGTCAACAGTTTTTTGAAGCAAGGTCTTCAAGATTTGGCAGTTTCAAGAACGTCTTTCAAATGGGGAATTCCTGTTCCTTTTGATGACAAGCACATCATTTATGTTTGGATTGACGCTCTCACCAACTATATCACTGCACTTGGCTATATGAGTGAAGATGAATCAAACTTCAACAAATTTTGGCCTGCCGACATTCACATGATGGCAAAAGAAATTGTCAGATTCCACTCAATCATTTGGCCTGCAATTTTGATGTCGCTTGATTTGCCACTTCCAAAGCAAGTTTATGCTCATGGCTGGCTTATGCTTGGCGATTCAAAAATGTCAAAATCAAAGGGAAATGTTGTTGACCCTGTTGAACTTTGCAATCGTTTTTCGGTTGATGCAATCAGATACTATTTGCTCCGAGAAGTTCCTTTTGGACAAGATGGACTCTATTCAAACGAACTTTTGATAAAACGCATAAACACTGACCTTGCCAACATGCTCGGAAACCTTGTTTCAAGAACCTCTGCAATGGTCGGACAATATTTTGATGGCGTTCTCCCTGAAAGCCAAACAAAGGGCGATTTTGACGAAGAATTGATTGAAATTGCACAAAATGCCTATGCCAATGTTTGCCAAAAAATGGATGAATTGAATGTTCCAGAAGCCCTCAATGAAATTTTCAAAGTTGTGGCTCGTGCAAACAAATATATTGATGAAACAACTCCTTGGGTTTTGAACAAGAATGGCGACAAAGAAAGACTTGCAACTGTGCTTTACAATTTGACAGAATCAATTCGCATTGTGGCTGTTTTGCTCAAACCATTTTTGATTGACACTCCACAAAAGATTTTTGTTGACTATTCAATTTCAGAAGATTTGCAAAGTTTTGACTCAATCACAACTTTTGGAAAAATTCCAGCAGGAACAAAAATTGCCAAAGGTGAAGCACTTTTCAAAAGAATTGATGTCGAAAAAGAATTGAAATCAATGGACGATTTTGCAAAGAAAATGGAAGCACAAGCCGAAAAAGAAAGCAAAAAGTCGGAAAAGGTTGAAGGTGTGGTTGATGTTGCTGAAATCACAATTGATGATTTTTTCAAAACGCAACTCAAAGTTGGCGTCATCAAACAAGCAGAAAAAGTTGAAAAGGCTGACAAATTGTTGAAATTCCAAGTTGAAATTGGAAGCGAAACAAGAACCATTGTCAGTGGAATTGCAAAATATTATAGCCCAGAAGAATTGATTGGACAAGAAGTTGTTGTTGTCAGCAATTTGAAGCCTGCAAAATTGCGTGGAATTGAAAGCCAAGGAATGTTGCTGTGCGCTGTTGATGGCGATGACTTGTCATTGATTGCTCCAATCAAAAAAATGCCAAGTGGCAGTGAGGTCTGCTGATGTTGATTGACACTCATGCTCATTTGACTGATGAAAAATTTGAAGGGGAAGTTGAAAACATCATTTCGGCTTTCCCTCAATTTAACATTGAAAGCGTTGTGACTGTTGGTTGTGACATGCCATCATCTCAAAAAAGTGTTGAACTTGCAAACAAATTTGAACGAGTTTTTGCGACAGTTGGCATTCACCCTCATGACAGCGAAAATGTTGTTGCAAAAGACTATCAAGTGCTTGAAAAATTGGCTCAAAATTCAAAAGTTTTGGCATATGGCGAAATTGGACTTGACTACTTTTATGATTTTTCACCAAGAGAGAGACAACAAAAAGTTTTTCAAGAACAACTTGAACTTGCCGATTCTTTGAATTTGCCAGTTGTTTTGCATATTCGTGATGCCTATGAAGACGCAAAAAAAATTTTGTTTGACAACAAAAACAAATTGAAAAATGGTTTGGTGCTTCATTGCTATTCGGGTTCGCTTGAAATGGCACAAATCTATTCTAAACTTGACGGCGTGTTCTACTCGTTTGGTGGAAGTTTGACTTTCAAAAACGCAAAGCAAAATGCAAGTGTTTTGAAATGGTTGCCTGATGACCGTTTTATGTTGGAAACAGATTGTCCCTATTTGACACCAACGCCATTTCGTGGCAAAAGAAACGAACCAAAAATGCTTGAATATGTTGTCAACAAAATTGCTGAAATTCGTGAAATTTCTGCAAAAGAAGTGGAAAATCTTGCAAACAAAACAGCAAAAGCCTTTTTCAAAAATTTGCCGAACATTCCATTTTGATGATGTTTGTTGAAAATAAAATACTACGATTTAGAAAAGATAAATTTCGCTTTTGTTGAAAAATGTTGAAAAAACAGGGCGAAAAGGAGTCGAAAATGAATATTTATGTTTATGAATTTGAAGGCAGTTTGTATGTCAATTTGACAAACAAATGCTGTAATAACTGCACATTTTGCATAAGAAACAGTGAAGAAGGCGTTGATGGAATTGACTTGTGGCTTTCAAAAGAGCCAACCTATGATGAAGTGCTGAATGAACTTTCAAAGTTTGATTTGTCAAAATTTTCAAGCATTGTTTTTTGTGGCTATGGCGAGCCACTCTATCGCCTAGATTTGATTTTGCAACTCACTCCTGTTTTTAAACAAAAAGGCTTGAAAGTCAGAATCAACACCAATGGTCTTGGAAATCTTTTGAACAAAAACATTGAAGTTGCAAAAGAACTCAAAAAAGTTGGAATTGATGTTGTTTCAATCAGTTTGAACACATCATCTTCTGAAAAATATGATGCTATTTGCAAACCAATGTTCAAAAATAGTTTTGATGAAATGCTGAAATTTGCAAAAGAATGTGTTGATGCAAAAATTGAAACCAAAATGACTGTTGTCGATTGCATTGGCGAAGAAGAAATTGAAAAGTGCAGAGCGATTGCTGAAAACTGTGGTGCAATTTATCGTGTTAGAACCTTGGTGAAATGATTTTGTTTTCTGATAAAAACCATGCAAGAATATTGTACGAAAAATTGCAAACAAAACATTGAAAAGTTGAACTCAACAACAGCAAAAATTCAAATTATTTTACGAAAAATCGTATATTAAGATTGAAAATTAAGATTTAATTTCGCTAAAAATCGCAAAGAAAAATTGAAACAAATTTACTGTTTGCAAAAAAGAATCTTTTTGAGGTTCTTTTTTTTGTTGCACATATGTGAATGTTTGAATTTGTGTCAAAAAGGTCATATGCACATATTTGCATATGAACAAAATTGAAAATGGACTCAAATTCACCAACAAAGCAATCTTTTGACATATGCACAACAATGCAAGTTTTTCATTTGATAAAATTGTTGCAATTTTTTTCAATTTGAAGCAAAATGAAACTATGGAAAATGAAAAATTTAGTTTGAAAGAAATTCTTGGTTCTGTTGGGTTCAAATTTAGCAAAAGTTTGGGGCAAAACTTTTTGTCTGACACAAACTTGCTAGATGCAATCGCAAGCGATGCAGAAGTAGAAAGTGAAGATGTTGTTGTTGAAATTGGAACTGGCGCAGGAACTTTGACTCGTGCCATTGCAAAAAAAGCCAAAAAGGTTTTTTCGTTTGAACTTGATGAAACCTTGACAAAGGTTCTCAATTTGACTTTGCAAGGCGTAGAAAATGTTGAAGTTATTTTTAAAGATGTTCTCAAAATGAGCGATGAAGAAATTTTGAACATTGTTGGAGGCAAGTTTAAGGTTGTTGCCAATTTGCCATACTATGTCACCACTCCAATTTTGATGCGTTTTCTTGACAGTTCGTTGCCAATTGAAAGTTTGACAATCATGGTTCAAAAAGAAGTTGCAGACAGGTTTGTGGCTTGCCCCAAAACAAAAGATTATGGTGCTATCACTGTTGCAATTCAAATGTGTGGCAGTGCAAAAATCACTAGAAATGTTTCTAGAAACATGTTTATGCCTGCACCAAATGTTGACAGTGCTGTGGTCAGAATTGATGTTGAAAAAGGAAAAGTTGCCGATGAAGACTTTGCAAAAGTCAAAAAGTTGGTCAAGAGTGCATTTGCGATGAGAAGAAAAACACTTGAAAACAACTTGTCAGCAAGTTTTGGAATTTCAAAAGTTGAAGCAGGCGAAAGAATGACAAAGGCAGGCATTGCCCTTATGTCAAGAGGCGAAGCACTTTCTTTGGCTGACTATGTGAAGTTGTCCAAATTTTTTTGATGATGACAACTGTTTGTTGATTGCAAAAACAATCAAAATTACAAAAAACTCAGTTTTATACAAAAATCTAATTTAACAAAAAAAATAACAAAGAAAAAAGCAGATTGAAACAGGGGACATTTCAATCTGCTTTTTCTAAACAATAAAAACTATTTGGTCAGACATTTTCCAGTGATTGCTGATTGATAAATTAGCCAATAGCCATCTCCATACGGAACTTCTTTGTCAACTGGAAACCAATCACAAACATCAGAAATTTCACTTGGAGGTGTGTTGTCATGCGTTGATGGAATTCCGTAGCATATAAATTCAGGTGTGCCTTGTTCACTGCTAATGACTCCTACAACATAAAATTCATCTTCATTTTCAATTTTGACCCAGCGTGAATTTGCAATCAAATCATTTAAAACTTTTTCATCAGGATAGCACTCAAACATTTCTTCAAGTTGAGGTTTTACTGCTGCATAAAAGTTTTCGCCGTTGTATTCAATGCCTTCGTCAAGTGCAAAAGTGGGTTCTTTTTTCTTTGCTGATTCGACAAAGTCTAATGCGTCTTTATGTTGTTTCTTAGATGTTTCCAAAATCGAAATTTCGGTGTCGACAGTTTCTTCTGCTTCGTTTTCGCTTTCAGAATTTGGGTTTACGCCTGAAATTTTGGCTTGACTATGACAATTTTCTGCACTTGCTTTTTCATGTGAAGATTTTTTCGCGCATTTTTTTGCAGGTGCAGAGTCTTTTGCATCAAATTGCTGAACATCGTCATTCAATTCAACCTTAAATTCATCTTCAATATCATCTTCATTCTCTTCTTCGTGTTTATCTTCAAAACGTTTTTTGTCATCATCAAGGTTGTCGGAGTTTTGTGGACGCTTTCTTTTTTTGTATTCGTTGTCAAGCATTGAAAGTCCATTTGAATTTGGAGAACTACTGCTTGACATAAATGGAATTTCATCTTGAAACAATATGACATGAATTTCATCGCCTACATCACCAAAAAATTCAAATGTTGAAATTTGTTTTGTTATTTCTACAAATTGAAAAGTTGGTGAAGAAAGTGCCAGTTCCATATTTCCAAAAAAATCAAAATTTAATGTCAAAATTCCTTTGGTCTTGCTACCATCTGAAATCAATTTCAAAAGTGCATTTTGTTTTGTCCTGCTGTTTGTCAAAATTATGTTGCGTTGTTTTCTCATAGACACCTCAAAAATACATATTAAATTGTTTGCCAAAATATGCCTTTTTGAAACTTTTTGTGCTGATTTAGAATTGGAAAAATTAAAAATTTGCCAATTTCTAAATGCTTTTTGTGTGCGATTGTGCTATGATTGTTTTGCTGAAAATTACAATTTTAACTTAAATTTTCTTTGAGAAGCAAAGTAATTTCAGTTTGCAAAACGAGAACTTTTGAAGTGGAAAATTTGATTTGAAAAATTTTTTCCAAAAAGTAGGAAAGAATATTTGGGAATTTTAAGTTTTGGTCTCAAAATGCTTGACTTTGTTTTTCAATCAAACTATTATAAATAGGCTACACAAATGTGGAGAATGTTTTGCTGTGGAACTAGCCCCTCTTACAGCGAAATTTAAAAATTGGAGGTTAACCATGAATTTGGCAAACATGAATAAAACATACATGGCAAAACCAGCAGAAGTGGAAACAAAATGGTATATTGTTGATGCAACAGACCTCGTCCTTGGACGCCTCGCATCACAAGTTGCAACAATTTTGAAAGGCAAAAACAAGCCTACTTTCACTCCTAATGTCGACACTGGCGACCATGTTATCATTATCAACTGCGACAAAGTTCGCTTGACAGGAAAGAAACTTGAACAAAAATACTATCGTTACCATACAGGATATGTTGGTGGTTTGAAAGAAACACAATATAAGAAACTTATGGCAGAAAAACCTGAATTTGCTGTTTACAAAGCAGTCAAAGGTATGCTCCCAAAAAACACTCTCGGTGCAGAAATGCTCAAAAAATTGAGAGTCTATGCTGGAAGTGAACACAATCATCAAGCTCAACAACCAATCGAGCTTAAGATTGAAGGTTAGTGAGGTGAAGTATGGCAAAAACAGCTAAAAACAAAATTCAATATATTGGAACAGGTCGTAGAAAAACAGCAATCGCTCGTGTTCGTTTGATTCCTGGTGGCGAAGGAAACATTGTCATCAACAAACGTGCAATCGATGAATATTTCTCACTTGACACAATGAAACTCATTGTTCGTCAACCTCTCGAACTCACCGAAACATCAGAAAAATTTGATATTTTTGTCAATGTTTATGGTGGTGGAATCACAGGACAAGCAGGCGCAATCCGTCTTGGAATTGCTCGTGCACTTTGCAATGCTGACATCGAATATCGTCCAGCACTCAAAAAAGCAGGCTTTGTTTCACGCGATTCAAGAAAGAAAGAAAGAAAAAAATATGGATTGAAGAAAGCAAGAAAAGCACCTCAATTCAGCAAGAGATAGTTTTTTTCTTGCAAAAGAAACAAAAAGCGTTTCCTTATGGAAGCGCTTTTTCAATTTGGTGACAAAGTGTGACAGAAACCGTCCAAGTGTAACTCGTGACCAAGTGGGTTTATTCAGTCAAAATCAAAAAACAACCGTTGCAACATATTGTTGAATGCAATGGTTGTTTAGTTTTTCGCTTGAACTTTTTTTGTTGCAAGTGGCAGATTTTTTTATGCTTGATGTTTATGATTTTTTCCAATGTTTGCTGTCTGTGATTTTTTATACGCTTCTAATTTTGAATAGCCTTATTTCTCAAAATTTGTTTACCAGCGTCTTGTTTATGATATTCTTATTGCTTTAAATTTGCTCAATTCATTGTTTTTTGCAATTTGTTCATTGATTTTTTTTTGTGTTTTGCTCATTTGGTTTGTGTTCTTGATTTGCATTTTGTGCCAATGATTGTGTCTGACACGGAAATTTCGTTTGCTGAACAAATGCTGTTTTTGTTGAATGCACACTTTGCGTTGCATTGAACGACGCTGTCAGGTCTTGGTTCAAATTCTTCTGATGCTTCTGCATCTGCAAACGCTTGTGCAAGAACACCACCTTCTCTTTTGACTTTTGAAAGACATTTTGCAGTGTCGCCAACAGTGATTACACTTGCTTTGCATTGAGATTTTACATTGTATTCACAATTTGTTGTCGAACAATTCAATTTTTTCATATTTCACCTCAATTTAATTTTGGGCAAACTCGAAAATATTATGCAAACTTGTTGGCAATTTTCAAGCAAATTGACAACGAATGTTGAAAACAAACAGCATTTGTGATATAGTGAAAGAAAAAATTGTCCTAGGAGAATATATGAAAGTTATTTTGACAGCAGATGTGAAAGGCAGTGGAAAAAAGGGAGATATCATTGAAGTCAATGATGGATATGGAAGAAATTTTTTGATAAAAAAGGGACTTGCCCTTGAAGGAACTTCTGCCAATTTGAATCAAGCAAAACAAAAAAAGGCTGCCGAAGAAAAACGCATTGCCGAAGAAAGAGCATTGGCATTGGAAATGAAAAAACAACTCAAAGGTTTTGTCATTGTTGTTCGTGCAAAATGTGGTGCTGACAACGGAAAAATGTATGGCAGTGTCACAAGTGCAGAAATTGCTGAAAGTTTGAAAGCACAAGGTTTTGAAATTGACAAAAAGAAAATTGTCATGAAAGAAAGCATTCGTGAATTTGGAAAATATAATTTGACTGCAAAATTGTTTCCAGAAGTCACGGCTGACATCGTCATTGATGTTCAACGTGCAAACTGATGAAATTTGTAGAAATTTTAGATGATGAAAAATTTGAAGACCTTGGAATCAATGGTCTTCAAATTTTGCAGTCGAAAAACAAATATAGATTCACTTCTGACAGCGTGATTTTGTCAAATTTGGTCAAGTGCAAACAAGGTGATGCAATCTGTGACCTTGGGACTGGCAGTGGGATTGTTGCCATCTTGCTCTCTCAAAAGACAAAGGCGAAACGAATTGTTGGTGTTGAAATTCAAAATGCAATGGCTGACATGGCAAAAAGAAGTGTCATAGCAAACCAACTTGAAGACATAATTGAAATTGTTAACATAGATTTGAAGCAAGCCTACAAAGTGCTTGGCAATGAAAGTTTTGAAGTTGTGGTTGCAAACCCACCATATGAAAAATGCAATCAACAGCAAAATGAAAATCAAATTGTGAACGCAAGCAATTTGGAAGTGAATGCAACGCTTTTAGATTTTGTTGTGTCTGCCAAACGGTTGTTGAAATTTGGAGGCAAGTTTTTTGTTGTTTTGAAAGCAAAACGAATGGCTGAATTGATTTGTTTGTTGTCACAAAATGGTTTGGAACCAAAAACCATTCATTTGATTTTTCGTTCAAAGCAAGATGAAATTGATGCCGTTGTAATTGAGGCTGTAAAAGGTGCAAATGTGGGCGCAAAAGTAGTTGCTCATTATGGAGAAATTTGATGTCAAAATTGTTTGTTGTAGGAACACCTATTGGAAATTTGAAAGATATGACACCAAGAGCAGTTGAAACTCTTGAAATGGTGGACATGATTGCATGTGAAGACACAAGACACTCTTTGCCATTGTTGAAACACTTTGCAATTTCAAAACCACTTTTTGCATGTCATCAACACAACGAACAAAGTTCGGCTGAAAAAATTTGCGAAATGTTGCAAGAAGGAAAAAACATTGCACTGATTTCTGATGCTGGAATGCCATCTGTTTCTGACCCTGGTGCAGTGGTTGTGGCGATGTGTCATGAAAAGGGGCTGGAAGTTGAAGTTGTCCCTGGTCCGACTGCCGTGACAAGTGCAGTTGCGCTTGCAGGCTTGACAGGTTCGGGTTTTGCATTCATTGGTTTTCTTCCAGCAAAAAAAGGCGAAAAAGTCAAAAAGTTGCAAAAATATCAAAATCTTGACTTGCCAATGGTTTTCTATTGCGCTCCACACGACATTTTGGATGATGCAAAAGTTATGTTTGAAGTCTATGGAAACCGAAAAGTTTGGGTTGTGAAAGAACTGACAAAAATGTTTGAAAATCTTTTTGTGACATCTCTTGAAAATTTTGAAATTCCTGAACCTCGTGGAGAATATGTTGTCATTGTTGATGGAAAAAATGAAGAAGAAAACAATTTGCTTGAACTGACCATTGAAGAACATTTGCAATTCTACATTGATTTGGGAGATGACAACAAAACAGCAATAAAAAAAGTTGCTGTTGAAAGAGGACTCAACAAAAACGAAGTTTATCAAGTGGCAATCATGTTGAAAAACAAAGAATGAAAAAATAGCAACGCACGAAAATAAATATTGCAAAATAAATAAGTATTCAATGACAAAATATGAAACTTGAATTTTGTGTAGGCAAACTATGTATAAAACAATCACATCAAGTTTTTTTATAAAGAAAAGTTGAATGTTCTTTGGTAGAAAGTAAAATAGTTTTGATAAATATTGAATGATAAACTATCAAAAATAGCAAAAAAAGTAAAATAGCAAACTATCAAAAATTGAATTTTTTGCCAAATGACATTGTTTGAGATTTTTTGTCAAATATTTCAAATTTTGAAGAATGACCTTGTGCTAGACTTGAAGCACGAGGTTTTTTATGAATGGAAATGATTTTGAAATTTTGTGTGAAAGTGGCAAAGTATGGAGTTTTTTGGAAACTGACAAAGTGAAAGAATTTGGAAACACTACGGTTGCTGTTTGCAACAATACTATTGAAAGATTTCCAAAATTGCTTTCTATGTTTGCCAAAAACTATCAAATTGCAGTGGTGAGTTTGGATGATGTGTGCGACATCTCTCGCAACTTGTCTTTTCAACTTGGAAAGGCAGGCTGGAAAGTGTTTGAAATGACAATCGCAAAGCATTTGCCAATTCAAGAGCAAATGCGACAAATTTTTGAACTTCCTGAACGACTTAGATTTGTGATTGGTGTGGGAACAGGCAGAATTGTGGAACTTTGCTCGTTGCTTGCTGAAAAAGAAAATTTGGAGTTTGGAATTTTTTTGACAGCACCATCAACCGATTATGTTTTGAATGTTCAAAAGAAACCAGTTTTTGTTTTGGCTGACAAACAAGTTTTGGCAGAATCACCAAAAAATTTGGTGGCAAGTGGCGTTGGCATTTTGCTTTCTGAAAGTTTGCGACAATTTGAAAAACGCGTTGAAATGCTTTTTTATGATGTAAATTTTGCAAAAAAAGGTCAAACTGAAAACAACAAGTTGTTTTTTGACAAAAATCATGTGGACAACGAAAAACTTTTTTGGCGACTAATTGAAATTTCAAACGACAAGAGCAGTGAAAGTTTTGTTTCAAGTGGAGAGGTTTTTGCCGAAGTCATGTTGCGAGCCTACAAAAAGCGAACGTATGGAGAATATCTTTTTGTTGCGTCCTATATGCTGTCGCTTTTTTACAAAAAGTTTTTGGAATCGCCTGCGATTGATGCGCTTTTGCCTCCTGACCACATCAAAACAATGAAATTGTTGGAAAACGAATGTGGATATGATTTCAATTCACTTGTGAAAAGAATTGACATTTTGCCAGTGAATGTATATTTTAGAATTAAGTATATTATAAGCGAATATAGATACGATTTGATTTCTGAATTGGAAAACGAAAATTTTGCTGAAAGTCAAAAAATTTGGCGCAGGCAATATCAAGATGCTGGATTTTGGATGAAACAACATTTTTCAACAAGGGAACTTCAATCGTTGATGTCATTGTCAGGAGAATTGGCAGGTGGAATTTTGGGATTTGCCAAAATGAGTGGATGCCTTGAAAACTACATTTGACATAGTGAGGAGTTATGGAAAAAACCAAAGAAAAAAACATCAAAGATGTAGAACTTTTTTTGTTTGACCTTGATGGCACCGTTTATATTGGTGACAAGGAAATTGATGGCTCGTTTGATGCCGTGAACGAACTTCGCAAAATGGGGAAACGTGTGTGCTTTTTTACAAACAATTCTTCAAGAATGCACACCGACTACATCGCAAGGCTCAACAACCTTGGCTTGCGAGTCTATTCTGATGAAATCTATACAAGTGGTCAAGTCACTTGTGAATATATCCTTGACAATTTCAGAGGTAGCAAAGTTTTTTTGCTTGGCAACGAACGATTGAAGGCTGAATTTGATTTGTATGGCATTGAAGTTGTTGAAGAAAACCCTGACATTTGTGTGCTTGGTTTTGACACAACCTTGAACTATGACAAACTCTACAAATTTTGCAAGTTTTTGAACAAAGGTTTGCCTTTTATTGCCACACACCCTGATTTCAACTGTCCTGCCCCAGAATGTCCAATGCCCGATGTTGGAGCAATGATGGAGGCAATCAGACTGACTGTGGGAAGAACTCCTGATTTGATTATGGGAAAGCCTCACACAACAGCAGGCGAAAGAATTGCAAAACGCTATAACTTGCCAAAACATCAAATTGCTATGGTTGGGGATAGACTTTATACAGACATTGCTTTTGGAAAGAATTGTGATTTTGTTTCAATTTTGGTTTTGTCAGGTGAAACAACAAAAGAAATGGCTGAAAATTCAGACATCAAACCTGAATATACATTGGGTTCAGTCAAAGATATTTTGGAATTGCTACACTAAGGAGAAATTGTTCAAATGCTAGATTTTACACAAATGATTTCTGCCGTTGGTGGATATTCACAATACATAATTTTTGCTGTCTACATGCTCATCATCGTCATTGTTGCTTTTGTATGCCGTAAAAAAAGCAAAAGCGTCAATGACTTTTTGTTTGCCTCAAAAGGTGTTGGAGGCTGGCTGACGGCTTTTGCCTATGGCGCAACCTATTTCTCTGCTGTCATCTTTGTTGGCTATGCAGGAAAGTTTGGTTGGAATTTTGGACTTGCATCCATTTGGATTGGCGTTGGAAATGCCATTTTTGGAACTTTTGTTGCATGGAAGGTGTTGGCAAAACGAACAAAGGCAATGACAACCTATCTTGATGCAAAAACAATGCCAGACTTTTTTGAAAAAAGATATCAAAGCAAACACTTGAAATTGGTTTCGTCTTTGATAATCTTCATTTTCCTTTTGCCTTATTCTTCTTCGGTCTATCAAGGGCTTGGAAGCATTTTTGAAGCCGTCATTGGCTTGGAACAAATATGGTGCATTTTGATTTTGGCTGCGGTCACTGCAATCTATCTCTTTTTGGGTGGCTATTTTGCCACTTCAATCACTGACTTCATTCAAGGGACAATCATGCTTGTTGGAATTGTGGTTGCCGTCTTTGCACTCATTGCCGAACCAAATTTCAACTGGGGAGCAGGTTTCAAATCATTGGTAGACAGTGGTTTTGGACTGGTTCCTCCAACCTCACAACAAGTTGGTGGGTCGTTCATTGATTCGCCAATGTTCAATTTGATAATCATGGTTTTGCTCACTTCTTTTGGAATTTGGGCTTTGCCACAAAGTGTTCACAAATTTTATGCAATCAAAGATGAAGATGCCATCAAAAAAGGCTCAATCATTTCAACTGTTTTTGCTTTGATTGTTGGTGGTGGAGCATATTTGATGGGCAGTTTCGTCAGAGTTTTTGTGTCAAACGAACAATTTGCATCAATGGGAAACAACTTTGATTTGCTTGTTCCAACAATGATTACTCAGCATTTGCCAAATGCTCTTTTGGGGCTGATTGTTGTTTTGTTGTTTTCTGCTTCGATGTCAACGTTGGCTGCTCTTTCAATGTCGAGTTCTGCAACAGTAAGTATCGATTTTGTGAAAGGGTATGTCAAAAAAGATTTGCCTGACAAAAAAGTCAATGTTTTGTTGAGAGTGCTTTGTTTGGTTTTTGTTGGTGTTTCGGCGTTGCTTGCAATTTTGAAAATTGATGCTATTGTTTCAATGATGAGTTTGAGTTGGGGCTTGCTTGCAGGTTGCTTTTTTGGACCATATGTCATGGGACTATATTCAAAAAAAATCAACAAAGCAGGTGCGTATGCTTCAATCTTTGCAACAATTTTGTTGACCATTGCAATGATTGTGGGGCTTGGTTGTTGGCAAACAAATTGTGGAACATTTTCACAAGTGATAAAAGCAGGAATTGGAAGAAGCCCATTGATTGGTGTTTGTTCAATGGTTGCATCAATCATTGTCACGCCAATGTTTAGTGCAATTTTCAAAAAGTATGCTCCAAACAAAGAGTTTGTCGAAGAAATTTTTGCAACAAAAAATTTGCAACTTCAAAAAAAGCAAGTTGTTTCAGTTGGAAATGGCGAAACAAAATGTTCGGAAATTGAAAACACAATTGTTGTTTTGGCAAAAAACATTGGAAAAGAAGAACCAACATCAGTTGTCGATTCAGAAGTTTTGCCAAAAGAAGAAATAGATTGCTTGTCAAAACAAATTGAAGAAAACATAAAGTTAGAAGAAGGCAAAAAATCAAAAACGAAGAAAACAAAAATAAAATAAACAAAATTGATGAAAGCAAAAATCAACAATAATAAGACGAAAGCGTCTAAATTGAAATGAGTTTGTAAATCAAAAACAAAAATATACTTTATATCGAAATAATTTAGCATAAAGCATTGGTAAATTGCCAATGCTTTTTTTGTTGCCAGAAGAAAGATGTAGAAAAAATAGTACATACCAAAAGAAATACAAATACAAATGCAAATCAAATGTAAATATAATTGAAATTTACAAATGGTTAAGTTGGATTTAAACATATAAGATCCTATAAAAAGATATAAAGTGGAGGGAAAAATGGCAAAAATAATTGAAAGCGTACCAAATATTAGTGAAGGTAGAAACAAAGATATTATTGAGGCATGTGTAGATCAGATTAGAACAACAGCAGGTTGTACACTACTAGACTATTCTTCGGATACAAGCCACAATAGAACAGTTATTACATATATGGGTAGCCCTGAGGCCTGCGAAGAGGCTAGTGTTAAACTGGCAAAGAAGGCAGTTGAACTTATAGACCTTACTAAGCATGAAGGCGAACACCCAAGAATGGGATGTGTTGATGTAATGCCGTTTATTCCTATTAAAGATGCTACTACACAAGACTGTGTAGTACTTTCTCAGAAAGTCGGGAAGAGAATCGCAGAAGAGGCTGATTTACCAGTATTTCTATATGAACAGTCAGCAACAGCACCTCATAGAGAGAATTTAGCAAAAGTTCGTAAGGGTCAATTTGAAGGCATGGCTGAAAAGGTAAAAGATTCTGATTGGATTCCTGATTTTGGAGGACAGAGAATACATCCTACAGGTGGAGTTGTTGCAGTAGGAGCAAGACCACCACTAATTGCATTTAATATTAACTTAAGTACATCTGATGTTGAAATAGCAAATAAGATAGGTAAAATAATAAGAAGGTCAAATGGTGGATTTGACTGCGTTAAGGCTATGGGAGTTATGCTTGAAGAGAGAAACGTTGCACAGGTTTCCATCAATATGACAGACTTCACAAAAACTCCTTTGTATAGAGTGGTTGAATTGACTAAGGCAGAGGCGGCTAGATATGGGGTGCATGTTATCGGTACAGAGATTGTAGGGTTATGTCCTATGAATGCTTTGTTTGATGCGGCAGAGTACTACTTACAAATTGAGGAGTTTAATCCTTCGGTACAGGTGATTGAAAATCATTTGTTATAATTTGTGTTTTGTAACTTCTCCATAAACAAAACAACAAAAAA
>CAYPVP010000009.1:0-34229 GCA_964414205.1 uncultured Bacteroidaceae bacterium
TGGAGTTTTTTCAATTTGGCGTTTAGGATAAGTAAATTTTTTATAAAAAATTTTTACGTATTAAACATATTTGTTTTTGAAAAAAGTTATTCATGAAAAAGTTTTTTTCAAAATGTCGCTGTCATTTGTGCGATTTTGGGTTTATGCTTGCAAATTGATTGAATATGATTGAAAAAACATTGCAAATATGCTAAAAGTAAACTATGAAAACATTGAATTTGTATCAACAATTTGAAGAAGAGATAAAAAACATTTCTAATATGGAGAAAAAACCAAAATTGCTTTTGCATGCTTGTTGCGCACCATGTTCAACAGCGACACTTGAAGTTTTGAAAGCATATTTTGAAATTACAATTTTCTTTTTCAATCCTTCAATAATGCCAAAAGAAGAATATGACATGAGATTGGACGCAATCAACAAATTGTTGTCTTTTCATAAAGATGTCAACCTCATTGAAGGCGAATGGAAAAATGAAGAATATCTCAAACTTGTGTTTGGAAATGAAATGGCAAAAGAGGGTGGAAAAAGGTGCGAAATTTGTTTTGTTCAACGCTTGAAAGAAACGGCAACCATGGCAAAAAATTTGGGTTTTGACTATTTTTGTTCAACTCTTACAATAAGCCCTCACAAAAATGCTGAATTGGTGAATGAAATTGGAAAGAATCTTCAAAATGAAATTGGTGTCAAATGGTTGATTTCTGATTTTAAAAAGAAAAACGGCTTTTTGCGTTCGATTGAACTTTCAAAACAATATGATTTGTATCGGCAAACTTATTGTGGTTGTAGATTTACTTTTTAATGAAAAATATATTCATTGAAAATTTGCTGAAATATGCTATAATTTTATACAATGGGTGAACAATGAAAAACTATATTATAAAAGCAGAAAATTTGAAAAAAAGTTTCTTTCGTGGAAAAAATCTTGAAGAAATTGTTCGAGGTATAGATTTTTTTGTTGAGGAAGGCGAATTTGTTGCAATTGTTGGCGAATCAGGAAGTGGAAAAAGCACCTTGCTCTATCTTTTGTCAGGTGTTGAAAAACCAACCGAAGGCGAAGTTGAAGTTCTTGGTCGAAACTTGTTTGAAATTTCTGACAAAGAAATGGCAAGATTGCGCAGAGAAGAATTTTCGTTTGTCTATCAATTTGACAATTTGGTTTCAAATTTGAATGTTTATGAAAACATAATTTTGCCACTGTCACTATCAAAAAAAGATTTGAAAAATGAGGAAAGCAAAATTGAAGAATTGTTTTCCTATTTGGGCATAGAAAATTGCAAAAACAGTTTTCCAAATGAACTTTCAGGTGGAGAGCAACAACGTGCTTCACTTGCAAGAGCGCTTGCAATCAATCCTAAACTGATTTTTCTTGATGAACCAACAGGAAGTTTGGATGCTGAAATTGGTTTGCAAGTCATGAACCTTTTGAAAGACATCAATGAACGATTTGGTGTCACTTTGGTGATGGTCACTCACTCGGAAGCACATTCAAAATTTGCGACTCGAATTGTGAAAATTGTTGATGGAAAAGTTGCAGAATGATTTTTAAACTGGCAATAAGAAACTTAAAGAAAAAACCTTGGAAAACTTTGGCAACAATTTTTGTCATTGCGTTTTCAGTTGCAATTTTGTTCAGCGTTTTCAGTTATGGCGATTCGGTTGGCGATTTTGTCAAAACAACCGAAAATGCAAATTCGTTGGGCAGTGACATAACCATTAGTTATCGCTCTGACAGTCCAAGCAAAATTGCAAACACCGAGGGCTTGAACATTTTGAATGACAAGATTGAAAAAAAAGTCGGAGTCTTGTCAGTTTATGGTTTGTTTTCAAAATCTTTGAATGGAACAAAATCAGATTCCTATGTCTATTTTAGAGGGTTTGACCCAAACTATTTTGACGGCAATGAAAAATTGGAAATGCTTGTCGGAAACACATCATCAATTTTGAAAAATAGAGAAAATGTCATCATTTCTGAAAAAATGTCAAAAGAGTGGGGACTTTCGTTTGGTGATGCATTCTATCTTTCTACGTTGAACAAGTCTGTCAAATTTTATGTTTCAGGAATTGCAAAAAATTCGGGCATTTTGGCAAAAGATTCTCCGTTTACAGTTGTTGGGCGTGACAATGCTTTGTCAGAGGCATATGGAAGCACTTTTGGAAACTTTTATTCTGACATATATATTTTTGCAAAACAAGGACAAAATCTCGATGTGCTCGTTGATGACATCAAAAACATTGAAGACTACAAAAAAATGAATGTTGCAAAGTCGTTTGATGAAATTGCTATTGAGTCAAAAATCAATGGTTTGAATGCACCAATCGTCATTGTTGGTTCTGCTGTTGTGGCACTGTGCATATTTGCGATTGCATTTATGTTTGCATCAAACGAAAAAGAAAAAAGAGAATTTGTTTCAAAAATGAAAGCAGTCGGTGCGACAAAAAATCAACTACTAGCAGAGTTTTTTGTTGAAAGCATAGTTGTTGGCATTTTTGGTTGTCTTTTGGGACTTGGTCTTGCAATCGGACTGCTTGCTCTTTTGCTTCAAGTGGTTTTAGGTTCGGTTTTGACATTTCACATCATTTGGTGGAAATTGTGCGTCAGTATTTTGATTGGTTTGATTGTGACAGTTTTGGCAGGGTTTATTCCACTTGGACTTTCGCAAAAAAGAAACATGCGTGAGAACATGCGTGAGATTTCTGCAAGACCCAAAATTTGGCAAGTTGCATTGTTTGTCATTTCCATTCTTTTGACCATAATCTTTTTGGTGTTGCAATTTGTTTTGTCATCAAAAATTTATGCAGTTTTTGCTTTGCTATCTTTTGTTGCGCTGTTTGTTTCAATCATTGTTGCAATTCCTTACATTTTGCGTTTTGTTGCACTATGTTCAAAAAAATCAAAAAATGTTGAATTCAAAGTTGCCACCTACAATTTGACAAGAATTCAAACATCGAAAAAGAGTTCACAAATTTTGGTTATGGCAATGGCAGTTTCAATGATTTTGTTTTGTGCCTACAATTTGACAACTTCAATCTTTACTTCATATATGGTCGATTTCAAAGATATGATTTTTGTTTCCAATGTTCCATCAAAAGATGAAGTGGTTGATGAAATTGCGGGAGTAGATGGCATCAACTCTGCAATGCCAATCATTTGGAAACAAGGCGAAATTCAATTTTCTGATGTGAAAAAAAGTGTAAGCATCATTGGTGGTGACAAAAATGATAAATATGATGTGCTTTCACTGGTTGATTTTGAATTTGTCACAAACAAAAATGTTGTTGAAACCCTTTTGCGACAAGGCAAGTCAGCAGACAAAAATTATGTTTTTGTTGACTATTCCTACTCGTTGCTTTTTGGTGTTGAAGAAGGCGATGTTGTCAATTTGAAAATCGATGGTCAAATTCAACCATTTTTTGTTGGTGGAATTTTGAAACATAAATTGTTTACTGGAAACTATGTCATTGTTGCAAGAGAAGTTTTGGCTGATGCTTTTCAAATGCCTGCTTTTGACACGGTTTTGGCAAGAGCCACAAATGTCAAAAACACAACTCTCAAATTGCAATCACAGTTTGTTGAAAAAAACTATTTTGCCATCACTGCTTTGGATATGTATGGTTGGGACATTCAATCATTAAAGGATGTTTTTGCTTTGATTGGGGTTCTTGGTGGCATTGTTTTGATTATGTCAGTTGTCAGCATTGTTTCAAACAATGTTGTTGCCCGTGGTGGTAGAAGCAGAGAAAGGGAACAACTGCAAATTGCAGGCATGTCGAAAAATTCGATGCTGAAAATGGAGTTTTTTGAGCATTTGTTGATTTCGGTTGTTGCATTTGTTTTGTCGTTTGGCTTGTCTTGGCTTTTTACAATGAGTTTGGTCAATTCTTTGTTGCTGTTTGACATTTTCATCGATTATGTTTTTGCAACTGCCACAGCATTTGGAACATCATTCTCACTTGCAGTTTTCTATGCTTTGATGCCATTTTACATGAACTATAAAAAAAGTTATAATTTGAATGACAAAGGAATGTAGTTTGAAAATCTTGCAATGTTCAAAGTAGAAAAGCCACAAAAAAAGCAAGTGCAGGTGTAAGATAACATCAAAATTAAGATGTAGGAAAGCACAAGAATAAGAGTAAAAAGCACAAAAAAAGTCTAAAAAACATCAAAAGAAAATGTAGAAAAACCTAAAAAGCAAGTATAGGAAAGCACAAAAAACAAGAGTAGAAATAACTAAAAAAATAAAAGTAGGAAAAACTAAACAAAAGAGTTCAAACTTCAAATACAAGAGTAAAAACTTTAATACAAGTGTTGGAAAACCTCAAAAAATGATTGCAACATTGCAAAATGTTGTTGTGGAAAGAAATGAAAAACGGAATTATGAAGAAAACAATTTCAAGAATTATGGTTTTGATTGTGATGCTATTTGGCATGACATCTTTGCTTTTTGCGTGCAACAATGATAAAAAACCACAAATTGATGTGTATAGAAAAAATGTGATTGTCAATGTCGTTTCATCAATTATGAACAAAGAAAATTCACAATGGACAATGTCGATGAGCGATGACGAAATAAAATTGTTGAAGAATCCAGAATTGTTTTTGGTTGCACAAAACATGAACGGCTTTTTTGTTGAATTGCTGTATGACTCTGAAATCAAAACTGACAAATTGGCAATGACTGCATCAGCATTGCAAGACAAAACTTTGAATTTGTTTGAATTTGTGAATGGAGAGATTCTCGCAACAACGCTTGCTCGTGACTTCAAAAAACTTGCCAAACTTTCAAATTTCAATGAAGACGATTTGTCAGCCCTTGTTGTAAGTTTTGTTGAAAAAACTTTTGCTGACTTGCCAAGCAACTTGCAAAAAGGTGTTCAAAAATTGCAAAATATGAAAAATTCGTTGAAAGTTTCAGATTATGCAAATGATTTGGCTTTTTCAAATGCAAAACTTGCATTTGAAAATCAAATTTGGCAACTTCAATCAATTTCTTCAAGAATTGAAGCCCAAGCAAAAAGTGGAATGGAAAGTTTTTCAAAAGTAGCAAACAGCGAAATCAAAGCAGGCTCAATCTTTAAAATGATTGCAAATGTGCAAGAAACCTTTTCAACAATTTCAGAAAATGACTATGCAAATCTTGATGAAAATGGCAAAACCGAATTTATCAAAAACTTTGTCGTTGTGCTGAATGGTGTGAAAATGTCATACCGTGATTTTGCTTCAATGCTGACATCGTCTGACATTGACAATTTGAACAATGCGTTTACAAGTTTTTTGAATCTTGCAAATTGTTATTTTGTAAAACCAAAACTTTTTGAAATGATTTCAAATGAAATGAAATATGCAATTGGCTTTACGGTTTTCAACAAATATGGAAGTCAATTTGTTGAAAAGGCATTGTCAGGCGTTGATGAAAATTTTGTGAAAATGATATTTGAAGTTGAATCAACAACGGCCTCGGGTGAGAAAAACTATGACGCATCAAACAAAGCCGTTGTAGTTTCAAAAATTTTAAATTCAATGGTGCTAGAAACCGATTGCCAAAATTTGAAAAACATTGTTGACAAAGTCAAAACTGATTTGCCAAAGCAATCTGCAACTGTTCGATACTATACAAACTGGCTTGCTCAAATTTTAAACTATGGCATTTGGGAAGCAAATGCAGAAAATGGTTCATATGATGACGCTCAAAATGCAATCATTTCGGCTGAAATGATTTTTGATATGAATCTTTCTGATTTCTATAACAACGGACTTTATTATGTTGCAAGGAAAAACAACATGTCTTTTGAAACCGCTGTCAATGTGCAAGACAACTTGAAAAATCAATTGGAAAGCATGAAAAGTGCATATTTTGCAGTTTGTGGAGAAAACGCTCCATCAACAACGCATGCAGAATTTTCTGAGCAATGGTTTGAGTTCTATTTTGATTTGTTTGAAAGTACAAAATCAAAAGCCAGCAACAAATCATCAGAAATCGTTTTGGGCTTTTTTGAAAAGGGAATTCAAAACTTTTATGACACAGTTGATGGCAAAAGCAATTTTCAAATGATGAAAGAACTTTCAAATTTCAAATCATTGGTTTTTCAAAATGATGGCAACTTGGTTTTGCTGAAAAAATATGATGAACTATTGAAATTTTCAGGTTTGTTTGACAGACTGAAAATGATTATGGAATGACAATTTTAGGCAGTCAAAATTTGCATAAATTCACAAAATAAAATGTGAAGCAAATTTTTTTTGTGCATATAAAATTTAGTTGACTTTGAGAATGATTATGTTATAATGAATAGACTTATGAATGCTCAAATTGGGGCTTGATTGAAAAATATTGAAGACATACGTCTTTGGAGGACAAAACAATGAAGGAAAATACACATCCAAACTATCATGATGTCACAGTGACTTGTGCTTGTGGAAACACTTTTGTTTCTGGAACTACAATTGATACTGACAACATCAGAGTTGAAATCTGCTCAAAGTGCCACCCATTTTTCACAGGAAAACAAAAATTGGTTGACACAGGTGGCCGTGTTGACAAATTCAAGAAAAGATACAATCTTGACTAGTCGGCGATTCAGCCAAAAAGAATGCAGCATAAAGCCTGCATTTTTTTGACAAAGGAGTAGCATTGAAAGAGAAAGGCAAAATTGAAAAAAAGACTTTGAATAGGGACAAAAAGAACTCTCACAAAACCTACATCGGTGGTCAAGCCGTGTTGGAAGGTGTTATGATGCGTGGAAAAACCTCTATGGCGACTGCCGTCAGAACACCATCAGGAGAAATCACCCTTGAAGCACTGCGTTTGAACAAAAAAAAGCGTAGTAAGTTTTGGTCTTTGCCTTTTGTCAGAGGAATTGTGAACTTTGGTTCACAACTTATTGACGGAACTGCTCTTTTGATGCGAACAGCAGAAATTTATGGTGAGTTTGAGGACGAACCTAGCAAGTTGGAAAAAAAAGTTGCAAAAAAAATGAAGATAAATCCTATGAATTTGATTTTGGGATTTTCTGTGGCATTGGGAATTGTTCTTGCCGTGTGTCTTTTCATTTTGTTGCCAAACTATCTTTCTGGCTTGTTTTTTTCTATACCGTCGCTTAGTGGCACACATCCTGCACTTCAAAGTTTGTTTGAAGGCGCATTGATGTTGGTCATTTTTGTGCTATACATTTTGGGTGTTTCTGCAATGAAAGACATTCGCAGAGTCTTTATGTATCACGGTGCTGAACACCGTGTCATCAGTTGTTTTGAACATGGATTGCCATTGACTGTTGAAAATGCTCAAAAAATGCCAACGGCACACTCTCGATGTGGCACAACTTTTATGTTTTTTGTTTTGGCAATCAGCATATTGGTTTTTGCTTTTGTAAATTGGGGACTGCAAGCACTTGGATGGTGGACTGACAATGCAATGTTGAATGCTCTCATCAAAGTCCCGGCAAAATTGGTGTTTGTTCCATTTGTTGCTTCGGTTGCCTATGAATTGCTAAAATTTTTGTCAAAATATGACAACTGGTTTGTAAAAATTTTGCGTGCACCAGGAATGGCACTGCAAAAACTGACAACTAGAAAGCCAACCGATGACATGGTTGAATGTTCGATTATGGCATTTGAAATGGTTGTGAAAATGGATGCAGACCCAACAACTGCCGAACAACATTTTGAAGTCAAAGTCAAAATGAGTTATGTGAGAAAAAAACTCGAAGAAATGTTTGGCGAAAATCAAGAAAGCAGTGACATTGATTGGTTGCTTGTTGACACTCTTGGTCTAAGCCGTGGAGAATTGAAACTTGTTGACACAATCACAGGCGAACAATACAAACAAATTTTGGGTTTTGCATCGCAAATGAAAGATGGAAAACCTGTGCAATATGCAACAGGAAAAACTGAATTTTATGGACTAAAAATGTCGGTGAATGAAAATGTTTTGATTCCTCGACCAGAAACAGAGTTGCTTGTTGAAGAAGCATTGAAACAAATCAATGCTAGACCTTTTGAAACTGTCCCAAAAGTTTTAGATTTGTGTTGTGGCAGTGGTGCGATTGGAATTGCAATCAAAAAAAACAGCAATGCAAATGTGGTTTGCACAGATATAAGCGACAAAGCGATTGAAGTTGCAAAAGCAAATGCTTTTTTGAATGATGCCAAAATTGAGTTCAAAATTGGAGATTGTTTTGCATCTGTTGAAAACGAAAAATTTGATTTCATCATTTCAAACCCACCATACATTGAAAGTGAAGTGTGCAAAAATCTTGACAAAAAAGTGAAAGATTTTGAGCCAATGCTTGCCCTCGATGGTGGAAAAGATGGATTGAAATTTTACAGAGAAATTTTGCAACATGGTTTTGAACATTTGAATGAAGGTGGAACTATTTTTATGGAAATTGGTTTTGACCAAGGAAAATCAATTGAAAATTTGTTTAAAAACTTCGATGTAAAAATCAAAAAAGATTACAATGACAATGCAAGAATTGCTGTTGTCAAAAGAAAATAAATTTATAAATCATGGTGAAATTCTTGTGAAATTTTTTTGTTTCGTTGTATGGAAATTTTAGTTGTGATATAATGTTGGTGTATATATGAAAATTAGCGAAGGAATGTATCAAAAACTTCAAAAAATCAAAGACAGATATGTGTTTTTGGGTGAAGAACTTTCAAAACCTGAAACAGTAAATGACCAAAAAAAGTTTAGAGATTTGTCAAAAGAGTTGTCAGATTTGCAACCTATTGCAGACAAATTTGATGAACATATGGCAAGAAAAAAACAATTTGAAGACTGCGATGAGATGTTGCAAATTGAAACTGATTCAGAAATGAAAGGAATGCTCAAAATGGAAATGGATGAACTCCGTGACCAAATTGAAGAAGATGGGCATGACATCAAAATTTTGCTTTTGCCAAAAGACCCAAACGAAGACAACAACGTCATTTTGGAAATTCGTGCAGGTGCTGGTGGAGATGAAGCAAGTTTGTTTGGACTTGAACTTTTGAAAATGTATTATCACTATGCAGACCAATATCGTTGGAAGATTGAAGAAATCACAATGAACTTGACTGAACTTGGTGGCGTCAAAGAAGTTTGTGTCATGATTGCTGGAAAAGGCGCTTATGGCAAATTGAAATTTGAAAGTGGTGTTCACCGTGTGCAAAGAGTCCCTGAAACGGAATCGCAAGGAAGAATTCATACCTCAACTGTCACTGTTGCAGTGCTACCAGAAGTTGAAGATGTTCAAATTGAAATCAAAGAAAGCGATTTGAAAATTGACACCTATCGAAGTGGTGGTGCTGGTGGACAGCACGTCAACAAAACTGAGAGTGCAATCAGAATCACTCACTTGCCAACAGGCTTGGTTGTTGAATGTCAAGATGAACGAAGCCAAATCAAAAACCGTGAAAAGGCAATGAAAGTATTGAAATCACGACTTTATGATTACTACAAATCGCAAGCAGAAAAAGAATATGCTGACCAAAGAAAATCTCAGGTGGGAACAGGCGACCGTTCAGAAAGAATTAGAACCTACAACTTCCCACAAGGAAGAGTCACTGACCATAGAATTGGTTTGACTTTGTACTCACTAGAAAAGTTTATGCTCGGTGATCTCGACGAAATGATTACGGCACTTCAAATTGCAGTGCAAAATTCATTGCTCGAAAACATCGAATAAGGAGGCTATATGATTATAAAATATAATAAAACTAGAAATGTTTTGGAAGAACACGCTTACAAACCTAACATGCAAGATGTCGCACAACCAAATTTGTATCGCAAATTGTTCAGTTATGGTTCAATTCCAAAAGTTGCTTTCAACATGAGAAATGTTCAAATGGACACTCCAAAAGAATTGTTCATCACTGACACAACTTTTAGAGATGGACAACAATCATGCTCTCCATTTTCCACAGAAGACATCGTCAATTTGTTCAAAATGCTTCACAGATTGAGTGGACCAAAAGGGGTGATTCGCCAAAGTGAATTTTTCCTCTATACTGACAAAGACAAAAAAGCAGTTGAAAAGTGTTTGGAACTTGGCTATCAATTTCCAGAAATTACAAGTTGGATTCGTGCAAACGAAAAAGATTTTGAACTTGTCAAACAATTTGGTCTTCGCGAAACAGGAATTTTGGTCAGTTGCTCGGACTATCACATTTTCAAAAAAATGAAAATGACAAGAAAACAAGCAATGGACAAATATCTTGGCATTGTCAAACTTGCTCTTGACAAGGGCATTGTTCCAAGATGCCATTTTGAAGACATCACTCGTGCTGACTATTTTGGTTTTGTCATTCCATTTGCAATTGAATTGATGAAACTTTCAGAAGAAAGTGGAATCCCAATCAAAATTCGTGCTTGCGACACAATGGGCTGTGGAGTCAGTTATCCTGGAACATCACTTCCACGAAGTGTGCAAGGCATCATCTATGGCTTCCGTTACTATGCAGAAGTTCCACAAGACCAACTCGAATGGCATGGACACAACGACTTCTACAAAGCAGTCAACAACTCTGCAACTGCTTGGCTGTATGGCTGTGGTGCTGTCAACACAACTATGCTTGGAATTGGCGAAAGAACAGGAAACACTCCACTTGAAGCAATGTGCATTGAATATGCTTCGCTCAAAGGTCATGAAGGTGGAATGGACCTCACAGTTATCACTGAAATTGCTGAATATTTTGAAAATGTTATGGGCTTTGAAATCCCAGCAACTCAACCTTTTGTTGGAAAGAATTTCAATGTTACTCGTGCAGGAATTCATGCTGATGGACTTTTGAAAGACCAAGAAATTTACAACATCTTTGACACTGAGAAAATTTTGAACAGACCTGCATCGGTTGTTGTTGACAGTTTCTCAGGTCTTGCAGGAATTGCTTTCTGGATAAATAGATATTTCAAATTGACAGAAGAAAGCGAAAGAATTGACAAGCGTGATGAAATTTGTGTCAAAATCAAAGAGATGGTTGATGCTGAATATGCAGATGGCAGAACAACAATGATGAGTGACAAAGAGTTGCGCTCTATGTTGAAAACTGTTGACCCTGAAAAATATGCAATTTTGAAAAAAAGATTGCCATCAAAAACTGAAAACTAATTGCGATTTAACGCACCAAGGAGGGACTTATGATTAAACTTATTTACGGAAAAAAAGGAACTGGAAAAACAAAGCAAATCATCGACCTTGCAAATGCAGAAGTTGAAATTGCAGAAAAAAGTGTTGTTTTTGTCACAAAAGATGACAAATATACTTTTCAAATCAAACCAAAAGTTCGCTTTTTTAGCACTGATAAACATGATATAAACACAGAGGAAGAATTGCTCGCATACATAAATGGAATTCTTGACTCAAATCATGACATTGAGGCATTCTATATTGATGGCGCTCACAGAATTGCAAACAAAAATGTTGAAGAAATGGAAAAATTTTATGCCAAAATGGCTGAAATCGACAAAAATAAAGACATTTTGTTTGTGTTGACTGCAAGCATTGACTTTGAAGAAATGCCATCATTTTTAAAGAGGTATACAAAATGAAATTCACTAGCACACGTGACACATCCATAGCCATTTCTTCTGCCGAGGCAATCGTCAAAGGCATCTCAAATGAAGGTGGTTTGTTTGTTCCTGTTGAGTTTCCTTCAATTTCATTTGAAGAACTCAATCAAATGAGAGAAATGAACTACCCTGAAAGGGCTTCATTTGTTTTGCACAAATATTTGGATGATTTTTCACAAGAAGAACTTTTGGAATACACAACAAAAGCATATTCTCGTTTTGATGATGGAGAGACTGCTCCTCTTGCAAAAATTGATGACAAACTTTTTATGTTGGAACTTTGGCATGGCCCAACTTCTGCATTCAAAGATTTGGCTTTGACATTGTTGCCATATTTGATGGTCGCAAGCAAGAAAAAACTTGGACACGATGAAAAAACATTGATTTTGGTTGCCACAAGTGGTGACACAGGAAAGGCTGCTCTTGAAGGCTTCAAAGATGTTGACGGAACAGAAATCATTGTTTTCTATCCTGAAAGTGGTGTCAGTGACATGCAAAAATTGCAAATGCTCACCCAAGAAGGAAAAAATGTTCATGTGGCAGGAATTTGTGGCAACTTTGATGACGCCCAAACTGCTGTAAAACAAGTTTTCACTGATGAAGAATTTGCAAAAAATCTTGAACAACAAGGCATCAAAATGTCTTCTGCAAACTCAATCAACTGGGGAAGACTTGCACCTCAAATTGCATATTATGTTTCATCATATGTTGACCTTGTTGAATCAGAAGAAATTGAAATGGGTGAAAAAATCAGTTTTGTTGTTCCAACTGGCAATTTTGGAAACATTTTGGCTGGATATTATGCCTACAAAATGGGCTTGCCAATCAAAAAACTTATCATCGCTTCAAACACAAACAACATTTTGACTGACTTCTTCCATTCGGGAGAATATGATGTGGAAAGAAACTTCTTCAAAACAATTTCTCCATCAATGGACATTCTGATTTCATCAAACCTTGAAAGATTGTTGTTTGAACTTTTGAACAGAGATGACAAAGTAATCAATGAATTGTTTGCATCACTAAAATCAAACAAAAAATATAAGGTTGATGCAAAGATGCTTGAAGATTGCATTTTTGAATCGGCATGGGCTGATGAAGAAGAAACAAAAGAAGCAATTTTCAATTTCTTTGACATCTATGGCTATGCTCTTGACCCACACACTGCTGTTGCTGAATCGGTTTATGCTGACTATTTGGATGAAACAGGGGCAGAAGAACCAGTTGTCATTGTTTCAACTGCAAGTCCTTTCAAATTTGCACAAGATGTTCATCAAGCACTCGGCAATTTGAGAGTCAAAGACGCATTCAAAGCCGTTTCACTTTTGGAATTTGAAACAGCAATGGAAGCACCATCTGCTTTGAAAGAATTGAAAAACAAAGAAATTGTTCACAGAACAGTCATTGCAAAGGACAAAGTCGCACAAGCCGTTTTGAACTTTGTGGCAAAATGACGCAAACAAAAACATGGCGTCTTGGGAGAAATCTTGATGGACGCCGTTTTTATTTTATAATTCATTGTGTCTTTTGACAGATGAACGTTGGAGAAAAAAAGTTAATGTTTAACAATCAAAAAGTCATCGTCAGTGGAATTCAACCAACTGGAATTATGACAATTGGAAACTATATTGGAGCAGTAAAGAATTGGCTTGAAATGCCAGAGGACTATCTTTCAATCTATTTCATTGCAGATTTGCATGCTTTGACAGTCAGACAAGAACCATCAGAGTTTAGAAATCGTGCAATGTCGTTTTTTGCACAATATTTGGCTGCGGGACTTGACCCAAAAAAATCTATAATCTATTTTCAATCACATGTGCCTGAACACACTCAACTACAATGGGCATTGAATTGTTTCACAATGATTGGAGAAACTCAAAGAATGACTCAATTCAAGGATAAAAGTGCAAAAAATGCCGACAATCTAAACATGGGCTTGATGGACTATCCTGTTTTGATGGCTTCCGACATTTTGCTTTACAACACAGACTTTGTTCCTGTTGGCATAGACCAAAAGCAACATCTTGAATTGACTCGTGATATTGCAACAAGATTTAATGGCCGTTTTGGTGATGTCTTCACAATGCCTGAACCATACATTTCAAAATCTGCTGGGGCAAAGGTTTTCAGTTTGCAAGACCCAACTTCAAAAATGTCAAAATCGGACAAAGACCCAAATGCTGCCGTTTCAATCATTGAAGATGCTGACAGTATCATGAGAAAGTTTAGAAGAGCAGTGACTGACAGTGACAACGAAATTCGTTTTTCAGAAGATAAACCTGGAATTTCAAATTTGCTGACAATCTACACCGAAATGACTGGAAAGACCATTCAAGAAGCCGAAAAAGAATTTGAAGGAAAGGGCTATGGTGATTTTAAATCAGCAGTTGGAGAATCGGTTGTTGAAAAGTTGAAACCTGTTCGTGAAAACTATGACAAACTCATCAAAGACAAAGCGTATTTGATGGAAGTTGCAAAAGATGGAGCAGATAGAGCAAGACAAATTGCATTCAAAACAGTGAGAAAAGTTTATAAAAAACTTGGACTCACTCCTTGGAACTAAAATCGATTTTGAAAATCTTGTTGACAATTTGGTGGTGAAAAAATGTATGGATATATAATTCCTGACAAAATGAATATGTACATGAAAGACTATACACTTTTTCGTGCCTACTATTGTGGACTGTGCAAATCTTTGGGAAAAACGGGAAGTCAATTTACTAGATTTTTGACAAGTTATGATTTGACATTTTTCAATGCCTTGCTTCATTCCTTAAACAAAGTTGATGTTGAAATTGCAAATGAAGTTTGTGTGCTAAACCCTGTCAAGAAAAAATCAGTGGTCAAAACTGACAAGTTGTCAGTTAGAGTTGCAGACGTTGCTGTTTTGCTTGCCTACTACAATGTTGTTGATGACATAGTTGATGGAGAAAAAGCAAAGGCATTTTTGAAATCATCGCTTGCTTTGAGAGTGAAAAAAGCAATGAAAAACGAGCCTGCTGTTGCTGTGATTGTTGAAAAAATGTATCATGACTTGCGTATTGATGAAAAAAACCAAGTTGAAGATGTTGACAAGTTAGGTGACCATTTTGCAAAGATGATGCAACAAATTGCAGAAGTTTTTGTTGTTGACATAGACGAGCCCACAAAAAACTTTTGCTATGCACTTGGAAAACTTGTTTATCTTTTTGATGCAATTGATGATGTTGAAAAAGACATAAAGTCCAGTTCTTTTAACCCTTTTGTCAAAAAGGGCAACACTTCAAAAACAAAAATTGAATTTATTGAAGCAAACAAAAGTGAACTAGATTTTTGTTTTAATGTATGTTATGCTGATTTGGTTGAAAACTACAATCAAATGAAAATTTTTAATAGTGAAGGAGTTTTGTCCAACATTGTGTATTTGGGAATCAAAATGCAAATGGAAAAACTTTTGAAAGGAGAAGAAAAATGCGCGAAGACCCGTTTGTAGTGTTAGGCGTAAAGCGTGGAGCAACACAACAAGAGATATACAACGCATACAAAAATTTGAAATCGAAATATTCAGAAGACAGATTTTTGGAAGGAGAAGCAGGGGCAGACGCTGCCAAAATGCTTGAAAAAATCGAAACTGCCTATACAGAGGCACTCGACTATTCTCATGAATCTGCTTTTGTTGAAGAAGATGCCAATTTGAGCGCAAACAAAAAAATTGGAGAAGCAATTCGAGTGAAAGATTTTGAACTCGCTCAAAAATTGCTTGATGAAGCCGAAGTTAGAGATGCTGAATGGCACTATTTGCAATCGGTTGTTTTTGTTCAAAGAAAATGGTTTGCCGATGCAAAAAAACAACTTGAAATTGCAATTGAACTTGACCCAAGTGAAGCAAAATATAAAACTGCACTTGAAAAGTTGGAAAGCAAGTTTAAAACTCAAAATGCAAATGCAAATCAAAATCAAAATTTTGAACAATCAAACAGAAGTTATGGTGGTGGCGCGACAAATTTCAACCAAAACCCTTATGACAGAAGTTATCAACAGCAAAATGCCTCAGATACGGCATGTTCAGTTTGTCAAGGTTTGATTTGTGCAGACTGTTGCTGTGAATGTATGGGAGGGGATTTAATTTCCTGTTGTTGATGAAAAAATCGAGAAAAAGACATAGTTATGAAGTTGCATTGGCAGGAATTTGCACTGCAATCATTTTGTTGTTTCTTTGGCTCTCGGTTTTGGTCAGATATGGCACAATTTCATTTTTCATCATTTGTTGTGGAATTTTGATGTTGCCACTTTCAAAAAAATATTATTGGTCAGCAATTTTCGCATGGATAGCGTCATCATTGTTGGCCTTTGCTATTGTAGGGGACATTTTTGCAGTGCTAGGATTTTTGGCATATTTTGCTCCAATGACAATTGGTGCTGTCATCATGAAAGAGAAAAAAGTTCCTTGGTGGGTTGCTCTTGTTGTGAAGACAATTTTTATCAATGCTATGCTTGCTGTGTTCTATTTTGCAACAAATTTGATTGCAATCGATTTGTCAGCAATGGGGCTTGGAGATTTGCACTATGCAGTCATTGCCGTTGTCGGAACATTGATTTTGCTTGCTGTTGACTATTTGATGTTGCTTGTCTATGGAGGTGTCAAAAAGCGTTTTGCACCAATCATAAAAGATGGACAGCAAAACGAAGAAAGCACTGATGAAACAAAAAATTCTGACAAAAAAATGTGGAATTTGAAAAAATCAAAAAAACAAAAAGAAGATGCAGACAAAGATAATTTGAATTTGTCTGAAAGTCAAAATGCTGAACTTTCTAAAAACGCTGAACTTTCTGACAATTTAAGCAATGATTTCAATGAGTCACCAATAGAAAATTGTGGCAGTGAAAAATCAAATGAAAGTTGCTCAAAAAAGAAAGGTAAGACAAAAAAAGAAAACACATCGAAAAATTTTGATTTAGATGAGTCTTCGGACATCAGCATTGAAGATGTTTTTGATGACGAAAATTTGAAATGAAATTTTGTAAAACATATTCAAAATTACAAATAAGAAGTTTATTTTACGACAACATTCAAAACACTTTTTAAAGAAAAATTATGCACGCATTGTTCATGCCAGTATTGAAAAACTTATTAAAGAAAACTATACAAAACGCAAACACAAAACATATTAAGAAACGCAAAAAATTGAAAGAAACGCATACAAGAAACACGCATGTGTTTCTTTTTTTTCAAAATCAAGTTGTGTCGGTTGATGAACCTGGGCAAGGGTCTGCACAACAATAGACCAATGCACACATGATTCCAATCAAAACGGCACTTTCGGTTTTTGACATGCCATCACTGTCGGTGAACAGCAACAGCAAAATCAAAAGTAAAAGGTACCAGTTCTCATTAAACATAAAATCTCCAAAAATAACTTTATTCTACAATATGCCAAAAAAAATCTAAATGTTCGTAATTTCACAAAGTTGTTTCTTTGTTTACAATGAAATTGACGGCATATTGTTGCTTCCTTGATGAATCGGCTGTCGAAGGGGGAGATATGCAACAAATTTTGCTGGACTGTGAGTCGCAACAACTTGTCAAAGATTGGATGCCACGAAATGCTGTGGTGTCAGAATTGTCAGATTTCTTTTTTGCATTTTCAGATGCAACACGAACAAAAATTGTTTGTGCGCTTTCAATTTCTGAAATGTGTGTGGGTGATTTGGCAACGCTTTTGAGCATAAACCAAACAACATGCAGTCACCAACTCAGGCTTTTGAAAAGTGCTGATGTTGTGTCTGACAGAAGAGATGGCAAAGTGGTTTATTATCGAATCAAAAACAAAAAAATTGAAGATGTTTTGCTGGCTGGTGTGGAGTGTGTTGTTGGTTGAGACTTGTTAAACTTGGGCATTGTATGATATACTGACAGCGTATGAATTTTAAAGAAAAATTGCAAGATGTGCCAACAAATCCTGGCGTCTATTTGATGCTTGATAAAGATGGCGAAATAATTTATGTTGGAAAAGCCAAAAATCTCAGAAATCGACTGAGACAATATTTCTATTTGGGTGGAAACAAAACCTTGAAAGTCATGAAAATGGTTGAAAACATTGTTGATTTTCGTTATATCATCACGGCAAGCGAAGTTGATGCGTTGGTGACTGAAAACAATTTGATAAAAAAATATACGCCAAAGTATAACATTTTGTTGAAGGACGACAAAAGTTATCCATTCATCAAAATCAAAATCAAAGAAAAATATCCCACAATTTCAATTGTGCGAAAACTAAAAAATGACGGAGCAAAATATTTTGGTCCATATATGCAATCAGTCAACTATCATGACATTCTTGACCTTGTTCATTCAGCATTCAAAATTCGTGAATGCACGCGCAACATTGATGGAAAAACTTGCCAAAGAGCATGTTTGAATTTTCATCTTGAAAGATGTCTTGCACCTTGCCAAGGTTGTGTTGATGAGCAAACCTATCACAACGAAATTGACAAAGTTGTGAGTTTTTTGCGTGGAAATGACAGACAAGTTGCAAAAATTTTGGAAACAAAAATGAAAAAGTTTTCAGATGAGGGCAACTATGAATCAGCCATTGTTTGTCGTGACAAACTCAAAGTTTTGGACAAAATTGTGCGAAAGCAAATCAGCGCACTTCCAATGGCATCAAACATTGATGTTTTCGCTTTGAAAAGTGATGGTGTCAACACTGTTGTCAGTCGCATTGTTGTTCGTGGTGGAAAAATTGTTGGTGGAAACAATTTTGAAACAAATGCTGTTGATGAAGATTTGTCGTCATATCTTGTTCAACACTACAAAAACAATGCGCCACTGTGTGATGAAATTGTTCTTGATGAAATTGATGATGTAAAGGCAATGGAGTTGTGGCTCTATGAACTTGTTGGACGCAAAATAAACATTGTTCAGCCAAAGCAAGGAATTCGAGCAGAATTGTTGCAAATGGCAGTTGTCAATGCAGAAGATGCTCTTGAAAAAATTGGCACAAAGTTGGAAAGACAAGAAAAAAGAACTGTCGGTGCTGTCAAGCAGTTGGCAGAAATTTTAGATTTGAAAATTCTTCCTCGCAGAATTGAAGCGTTCGACATCTCTCACATCTCTGGCACTGACAAGGTTTCAAGCATGGTCGTTTTTGAGAACGGAGAACCACGCAAATCACATTATAGAAAATTCAAAATCAAAACTGTTGAAGGAAACAATGATTTTGCATCGATGAAAGAAACATTGAAAAGAAGATTGTTGCGACTTGATTCGGACGATGAAAGTTTTTCGACGCCACCTGATTTGATTTTGATTGATGGTGGAATGGGGCAACTTTCCTATGCAAAAGAAGCACTTTTGGAAACAGGACATGATTTTCAAATGATTTCGCTTGCTGAAAAATGTGAAGAAATCTATTTGTCAAACACTGCAATTTTGTTGCCCAAAGACTCGGTTGCATTGCAGTTGCTTCAAAGAGTGAGAGATGAAGCACATAGGTTTGCAGTCACTTTTCACAAAACACTGCGCCAAAAAAGAATGATTGAAAGTGAACTTTTGAAAATTGATGGCATTGGAGAAAAACGCGCCAAAGCGATTATGGAACATTTTGGCTCGATATCAAAAATTAAAGTTGCAACCATTGATGAACTCTGTGCTGTTTCAGGAATGTCCACAAAAGTTGCTACAAATATACATGACTATTTCCTAAAACAAGTTGCAGAAGATGAGTGATTTTTGTATAATGAACCAAAGGAGAAATGATGGATTCACAGTTTCAATTTGAAAAAGAAGAATATGTTTTGCCAAAAGATTTTGCAAAAATCAACAATTTGGAATTGCTGTGGGCTGATGAAACGCAAAAAATTTGTTTCAAAAGCGCCTTGGTAAACCGTCCAGGTTTGGTTTTTGCTGGCTTTGATGACTATTTTGCTTCTCAAAGAGTTCAAGTCATTGGAAATGCTGAATTTGCCTATTTGAATTCGCTGGAAGAAAACACCCTTCTTGAAAGAATTGAAAACTTTGGCAAAAAGGGAATTCCTTGTGTCATTGTTTGTCGTGGAATTGAAACTCCAAAATCGGTTTTGGAAATTGCACAAAAATGCAAATGTCCAATTTTTGCTTCAAACCAACCAACATCGCATGTCGTAAGCAAACTGACTCGCTATCTTGATGAATTGCTTGCAAAATCAACAAACATTCATGGCGTGTTGCTTGACATTTCAGGGGTTGGAGTTTTGATTTCTGGAAAAAGTGGAATTGGAAAAAGTGAAACAGCCTTGGAACTTGTTCACCGTGGACACATGCTTGTTGCCGATGATGTCGTGCAGGTCAAAAAAATCAAAGGTGCTTTGATTGGCAGAGCAAATGAAAAAATCAAAAACTTGTTGGAAGTTCGTGGAGTCGGAATCATCAATGTTGAAGACATCTATGGAATTGGTGCTGTTTTGGATGAAAAAATGATTGATTTTGTTGTGGAATTTGTGCCATGGACAAATGAAGTTGACCGACTTGGAAATGCAAATCTCACTGAAAACATTTTGGATGTTGAAATTCCAAAAATTGTTGTCCCTGTCACAGCAGGTAGAAATCTTGCGATTGTCATTGAAGCAGCAACAAAAAATTTGCGATTGAAAAGAGTTGGCAGAGATGCAAGCGACTTGCTTTTGAAAAGAATGGAAGCAGAACTGGCGAAAAAATCAAAATGAAACTATAAAAAAAATTTTCATATAATGAAGTATGACAAATTTTATAGAACCTTTGGTGACAGACATCAAAAAAATCAAAGATGTTGATGCGTTTTTCAATGTTCCTGCAAAAAGCCTTACTACATTTGGTGGAGTGGGAATTGTTGATACAGTTTTAAAACCAAAAAATGTGGTTGCACTAAAAGAAGTTTTGTACGTTTTTGAAAAGTTTGAATTGCAACCAAAAATCATTGGCAAAGGTGCAAACACAATCATTGATGATTTGGGTCTAAAAATTCCTCTCATTCAACTTGACAAATTGAACGCCTTGAAAGTTGAAGGCAACGAAATTGTTGCAGGTGCAGGAGTTTTTGGAAATGAACTTTTGAAAATTGCATTTGAAAATCAACTCTCTGGGCTTGAATTTTTGGCAGGAATTCCTTCAACCGTTGGGGGACTTGTAAAGATGAATGCAGGAGCATTTGGAAGTGAAATTGCCGATTTTTTGACTTCGATTGAATGTTTGCAAAACGGAAAAGTTGAAATCATTGTTCCACAATTTGCGTATAGAAAAAGTTTTTTTGATGGCATCGCAATTTCAGCAAAATTCAAACTCGACTTTGAAGAAAAAGATGAAATTGCTGAAAAAATCAAGAAAAATTTGCAATTTAGAGAAAAGAAACAGCCAAAAGAAAGGTCGTGTGGAAGTGTTTTCAAAGCGATTGATGGAATTTCTGTTGGCAAATATGTTGATGAAATCGGATTGAAAGGAAAGCGATGTGGTGATGCTCAAATTTCAAATGTGCATGGAAATTTCATTGTAAACCTTGGCAATGCAAAGGCAAAAGATTTTTTGGCACTTGTCAAATTGATTGAAAATTCTCTTGAATTTGAACTTGGAATTCGTCCTGAAAGAGAATTTGTTTTGTTGAAAGAAGAAAACGAATGGAATTTTGAAAAATGAAATTTCATTTGAAATAAATTGGGATATGCTGAGAAGTTTGAATTTTCTTGGCCGACTTAGAAAATGAAAATAGTTGCTGATTTCCACACTCACACAATTGCAAGTGATGGAAACAATACAGTTCGAGAAAATTTTAAACAAGCACAAAACCTTGGATTGAAAACCATTGCAATCACTGACCATGGTTTCAGTTCGATGCTGTGTCATCAAACTGCTGAAAAACTTGAAAATCAAAGTTCAGTCATAAAAACGTTGAATGGCTCTGGCGATTTGAAAATTTTGAAAGGGCTTGAAGCGAACATTGTTGGTTTTGATGGAAAAATTGACATCACCAAAGAAGAAATTTCTAAACTTGATGTTTTATTGGTTGGTTTTCACAGATTTGTTTTCAATCAAAAAAATGATGGCTATTGGAACTTTGTTGTTCGCAATGGCTTTTTTCCACGCTTTGCAAAAAAAGATTTGATAGAAAAAAACACTTCGGCATTTGTCAAAGCCATTGAAAACAATCCTATTGACATTGTGGCGCATCTTGGTCGTCGCACATTGATTGATTTTTCGGCTGTCGGTGAGGCGTGCAAAAAAACTGATACAATGATAGAACTGAATGAAAAGCACATTGAAGATTTGGAAGACGGAATTGACTGTTTGCTTGAAATTGGAGTGAAATTCAGTTTGGGCAGTGATGCTCACAAATGTGAAAAAATTGGACAATTTCCACGGGTTGAAAGTTTTGTCAAAAAGCATAAGATTAGGGAAGAAAATATCGCAGGAGTTGGCTATTTGCCAGAATTTAAGAAGAAGTGACTATGGAAAAAATAAGTTTTAAAAATTTCTCCATTGAAGAAGCAATCGAAGTTGAAATGCAATCAAGATGTTGCAAAATTGCTTTTTTGGCAGGAATGTTGAAAACGGTCGGCTCTATTGAAATTTCAAAAAGAGGAGCAATGGCAGTTTTTGTTGTCGAAGAAAGTGCACTGGCAACAAAATTGCAAGGATTGATGAAAGAACTTTATTTTTTGGATGTTGACATCAATACTTCAAAATTTACAAGTGGGTTTAAAAAGGGAAAAACAAATTTTGAACTGAAAGTTCCAAAGGGACAAACAAAACAACTTTTTGTTGACACCAAAGCAATGGATGTTGATGGAGAAACCTATCTTGGCTTTAACAGTCTGATTCCAAACAAAATTGTTGAAAATTTGTGTTGTGCAAAAACATTGTTGAGAAGTTTGTTTATTGGTGCTGGAAGCATATATGTCCCTTCAATTTTGGATGAAGAAAAAGCAGATGGCTATCATTTTGAAATTCAACTTGCTGATGAAGAATTGGCAAAGAATGTGCAAGAATTGATGAAAAGTCTTGGCATTGATTGCAAAACTGGTGAAAGAGGAACAAATTTTATTGTCTATGTGAAAGACAGCAAAACCATTGTTTCGGCGTTGCAAATCATGTCAATGCACGAATCTGCAATGAAACTTGAAACAATCATTGAAGAAAGAGAATTGAGTGCAAAAATCAACAGAAATGTGATTTGTGAGGCATCAAATTTGGACAAAACCTACACTGCATCTGCAAATCACCTGAAAGCCATTCAAATCATTGAAGACGAAATAGGTTTTGACAAATTGCCACTTCAAATGAAAGAAACTGCACAAATGCGAAAAAACAACCCACAAATGAGTTTGCAACAACTTTCAGAAATCATGGGAATTTCAAAAAGTTGTTTGAATCACAGAATGAGAAAACTTGTTCAAATTTCGGAAGAAATTGGCAAGACTAGGAGATGAAAATGAGAGATTTTGTGCATCTGCATTTGCACACTGAATATAGTTTGCTTGACGGAAACATTCGCTTGGACAAAATTCAAGGGAAAAAAGATGGCAAGGCAATTCATGCTCAACCATTGAAAGAAGCAATGCAAAAATATGGAATGAAGTCTGTGGCAATTACTGACCACGGAAATATGTTTGGTGTCTACAAGTTTGTTGAGTCGTTGAAAGGCAGTGGAATCAAACCAATCATTGGTTGCGAATTCTATACTTGCCCAAACATGAAAGACCACAACACCACCACAAGAAACCACTTGGTTTTGCTTGCAAAAAATGAACAAGGCTATCGCAATTTGATGAAATTGATTTCACAAGCAAACGTTGATGGCTTCTATTATAAACCACGAATTGATTTTGATATTTTGTCAAAATATACAGATGGACTTGTTTGCCTTTCTGGTTGCTTGGCAGGGGTGATTCCACAACTTTTGTTGAAAGATGAATATGAAAAGGCGCTTGCTCATGCAAAAAAAATGAAAGATATTTTTGCCGAAGGTGACTATTACATTGAAATTCAAGACCACGGTTTGCCTGAACAAAAAAAGATTTTGAACCCTTTGGTTCAAATTGCAAAAGAAGTCGGCGTGAAAGTTGTTGCCACAAATGACTGCCACTATGTGGACAGAGAAGATGCTGAAATTCAGGACACATTGCTTTGTTGCCAAACAAAAGCCTACAAAAATGATGTTCGCCGAATGAGAATGCCAGGTGGACCAGAATACTATATCAAATCAAAAGAAGAAATGAATGATTTGTTTGGCTGGATTCCCGAAGCACTTGATTCCACCATTGAAATTGCTGAAAAATGCAATTTTGATTTTCCATTGAAAATTACACCACCATTCATTCCACCATACACCAATGATGAAATGAACGGAAGAACAACTGACGAATATATTCGTGATTTGACTTGGGAAAGAATTCATTGGCGCTATGACACTATCACTGATGAAATCAAAGAAAGAATTGAATATGAATTGAAAGTCATCATTGAATGTGGCTATTCATCTTACTTTTTGATTGTTTGGGACTTCATCAACGAAGCACGCAAAATGGGAATTTCAATTGGACCAGGGCGTGGTTCAGGTGTTGGCTCAATTGTCGCATATGCAATGGGCATCACGCAGGTTGACCCTTTAAGATACAATTTGATTTTTGAAAGATTTTTGTCAAAAGAACGTGTTTCAATGCCTGACTTTGACGTTGACATTTGTTTTCAAAGAAGACAAGAAGTCATTGACTATGTTGAAAGAAAATATGGCAAGCCAAATGTAACAAAAATTGCTGCCTATTCTACAATGGCAACAAAAGCCGTTGTCAAAGACATTGCAAGAGTCTATGAAGTGCCATATGCAACAGCAAACGAATGGGTCAAACTCATTCCTGATGGCTTGTTGCTTGGAGATTGTCTTGGACTGAATGGTGAAGATGCAGTGCCTGATTTTTTGGCACTCTATCAAAACAATTTTGAAGCAAAAAAAGTCATTGATGAGGCAATGAAACTTGAAGGAATGCCTCGACAGTTGTCAATGCACGCTGCTGGCGTTGTCATTTGCACTGACCCTGTTGATGAGCACGTTCCGTTGTTTAGAAACAAAGAAGACATCGTCACTCAATTTGACAAAACTCAAATTGAGGCTCTTGGACTGCTCAAAATGGACTTTTTGGGCTTGAAAACATTGACTGACATTTCAGAAGCCTTGAAATATATCAAAGAAGACAAAGGTGTTGAAATCGATTTTGAAAAAATGGTTTGCGATGACCAAGAAGTATTCAAAGTCTTGTCAGGTGGAGATTGTGAAGCCGTTTTCCAACTTGAAAGTGGTGGAATGAAAAAATTTATGGCTGATTTGAAGCCAGACTCTCTTGAAGAAATCATTGCAGGAATTTCACTTTATAGACCAGGCCCAATTCAGTTTTTGGGACAATATATTGAAGGAAAACAGCACCCTGAAAATGTTGTCTATGCTCACCCTTTGTTGAAAGACATTTTGGAAGTTACACATGGTTGCATTGTTTATCAAGAACAAGTCATGCAAATTGCTCGTGTGCTTGCAGGCTACACCTTTGGTGGTGCAGACCTCATGCGTCGTGCAATGGCAAAAAAGAAAAAAGAAGTTTTGATTGCTCAAAAGAAAATCTTTATTCATGGAGGCGACATGTCAACTGACAAAGGAACAGTCTATGTTCCAGGAGCAGTTGCCAATGGCGTTCCAGAAGAAGTTGCAGACGCTTTGTTTGAACAAATTTTGAAATTTAGTGCCTATGCTTTCAACAAATCGCACGCTGCTGCCTATGCAGTTGTTTCCTATCGAACAGCCTATTTGAAAAGGTATTTTCCTGTGCATTTCATCATTGCTGTTGCAAACAACCGAATTTCAATGGCTGATGAGGTTCAACACTACATTGGCTATTTGAAATCGAAAGATGTCGAACTTTTGCCACCTCACATAAACAAATCAAAAGCACTTTTCACAATTGAAAATGACGCTGTTCGTTTTGGACTGATGGCAATCAAAAACGTTGGACTCACTGCCATTGAAGAAATTATTTCTGAAAGAGAAAAAAATGGCGAATACAAAGATTTGAGAGATTTGCTTTCAAGAAACAACAGCATCAACAAAAGAATGATTGAAAACTTGATTAAGGCTGGGGCACTCGATTGTTTTCAAGAAACAAGAGCAACATTGTTTGCAAATTACAGCCGAATTGTTGACATCGTTGCAAGCGAAAAGAAAAATGCTTGCTCAGAACAAATCAGTTTCTTTGATGATGGAATCATTGAAGATGTTCAAATCAAATATGACCAACTGCCAGAACTTGACAAAAAAATCTCATTGCAAAACGAAAAAGAAGTTTTGGGAATGTATTTGTCAGGGCATCCACTAGATGAATTTAAAAATGCAATGTCGAAGTTTGAATTTGCAACAGACAACATTTTTTTGCAAGATGATGTTGTTGAAATGGTGGAAGAAAACGAACAAAACATGCTTTCAGAAGATGAAGAAGAAAGCAGTGGAAAAAAACTTGACATGAATTTGCATGGAAAACGAGTGAAATTTGGTGCTATCTTTTCAACAATAACCAAAAAAATGACCAAAGACGGAACAAAATCATTTTTTGTTGGGCAACTTGAAGACTTGGCAGGGGTGCTTGGCTATGCAATGTATGCTCCTGCATGCAATCGCTATGAAGAACTTTTGCAAACATCTGAACCTGTTGTTGTTGAAGGCAGATTGAATTTTTCAAATGAAAGCGAACCAAAAATTGTCATCGACAAACTTTCTGAACTTATTGAACACAAAAAAGTTCATGCAAATGTAGTGGACAAAAAAGAAACAATTTTGTGGGTGTTGCTTGAAGACAGAAACCAAAAAAATCTTGTTGAAAGTGTGCTGAGCATGTATGATGGCTCAACGGTTGTCAAAGCACAAGTTGTTTTGGCAAATGGCTATGGTGTTCAAAAATTCAATTCAACTGTGACAATTTGTGATGAACTTTTGGAAAAATTGAAAAACATTCTTGGGGAGCGAAACATCAAAATCGTGTCTAAATAAATCTTGACTTTTGACTGTTTCACACTTATTCTATTATATGTGTTTGATTGTGTTCAAATTGAAAAATGTTTGACATAATTCAACAATAATCATTGGAAAATTGAGGTTTGAAATGAAAAAACTTGCTGTCTTGACAAGTGGTGGAGATGCCCCTGGCATGAACGCTGCTTTGCGTGCTGTCGTTCGCTATGGAATTTATCGTGAATTTAAAGTTTATGGCATCGAAAGAGGCTATGCAGGGCTTGTCAAAGGCGAAATTTATCAAATGTATGCTAGAAGTGTTTCTGACATTGTGCAACGAGGCGGAACAATTTTGAAAACTGCCAGATGCCCAGAATTTAAAGATGCAGAAGTGCGTGAAATTGCCATTGAAAATTTGAGAAAGCGTGACATCAACAACTTGATTGTCATTGGAGGAGATGGCTCTTTCAATGGTGCAAAAGCGTTGCATGACGATTTTGGTTTGAATGTTGTGGGAATTCCTGGAACGATTGACAATGATTTGGAATACACCGATGCAACTCTTGGTTTTGACACTGCTGTCAACACCGTGCTTGGTGCAATAAACAATTTGAGAGATACATCAGGCTCGCATGAAAGAGTCGGCATTGTTGAAGTTATGGGCAGAAATTGTGGCGACATTGCTCTTTATTCTGCTTTGGCTGGTGGTTGTGAATATGTTTTAGTTCCTGAAATTGAAAATGATTTCAAAGCCGTTGCTGAAAAAATCATTGACAGCCAAAAAAGAGGAAAGACTTCAAACTTGATTGTTTTTGCCGAAGGTGCAGGTGACAAACAAGAACTCATCAGAACAATCAAAGAAGGAACAGGCAAAACACCAACTGTCACAACTCTTGGACACATTCAAAGGGGTGGTTCTCCATCAATGCAAGACCGTGTTCTTGCAACTCGATTTGGCACTTATGCCGTTGATTTGCTTTGCTCACAAGAAGGCGCAAAAGTTGTCGGAATAAAAAACAATCAAATTTTTGATATGGACATTTCTGATGCTCTTGCTTTGAAAAAACAACTAAACAAAAATGCTTATAAAATGGTTCAACAACTGAGCCTTTGATAGGACAAATTATACATGAGGTTTCAATCAACCTCAGTCTGATGCAAAAGATAAGGACAACTACACAACAACAAGGACTTGGAGGAAACATGAAAAATTTGAAAGGCGCATGCGTTTTTGCTCAATCAGGTGGACCAACAGCAGTCATCAATTCTAGTGCAGCGGGGGTCTTTCTCGAAGCATTGAAACAGCCAAACATCACGGCTGTTTATGGCGCCGAACATGGAATCAGGGGGATTTTGGACGAAAGAATGTTTGATATGTCAAAAGAAGACATTCACGAATTGGAATTGCTCAAAAACACACCATCATCAGCGCTTGGGTCAGTTCGCTACAAATTGCCACCACTCCAAAAGGATGATACAGACTACAAAAGAATTTTGGAAGTATTCAAAAAATTCAACATTAGATACTTTTTTTACAATGGTGGAAACGACAGCATGGACACATGCAACAAAATTTCAAAATTTTTGAACAAATCAGGTTGGGATTGCAACGTCATTGGCGTTCCAAAAACAATTGACAACGATTTGTTTGGAACAGACCATTGCCCAGGCTATGCAAGTGCAGCAAAATATATTTCAACAACATTGATGGAAATTGGTTGCGATGCAAAAGTTTATGACACAGGAATTGTCGCAATCATTGAAATTATGGGAAGAAATGCAGGCTGGTTGACGGCGGCGGCAAGTCTTGCAAAAATCACAGGTTTTGGACCTGATTTGATTTATTTGCCAGAAGTTCCATTTTCAGTTGAAGATTTTGTCAGAGATGTAAAGTCAGTCATGGCAAAAAACAAAAACAAATGTTTTGTCGCTGTTTCTGAGGGAATCAAAGACAAAGATGGAAGATATATTGGAGAATTCCAAAAAAATATGACAGACCTTTTTGGGCATGCCCAACTTGGTGGTGTCGGAAACTATTTGGGTGCAGTCATAAAGAATGAAGTCAATGTCAAAGTCAGGGCGATTGAACTCAGCCTTATGCAAAGATGTGCTGCTCACGTCGCTTCAAGAACTGACATTGATGAAGCATTTTTGGCTGGACAAATGGCTGTAAAATATGCTACATATGGCGAAACAGACAAAATGGTTGTGTTTGATTGCAATCGAATGAATGGCTATAATTGTGTGCCAACATTGATGCCACTTGAACTTGCTGCAAACACTGAAAAAACAATTCCTCTTGAATGGCTTACGGAGTCTGGAAAGGGAGTTACGCAAGATTTCATTGACTACGCATTGCCACTTATTCAAGGTGAACCAAATGTTCCATGTGAGAACGGTTTGCCACGTTATGCGCATTTGAAAAAAATTCTTGCAAAAGTTGATTGATAGATATATAATTATGGAGTTGCACATCGAACATTTCATTTCACGATTTGCAATTCCTTTTTTTGTCGAGATTTCGGGGGAAATCTGAGGGTGCCTACCCTTCAATTACAAATGGGAGATGACACAATGAAGTCAAAAAAACAAATGAACACATCATCAACAGGTCTACAAGTTGATGAAACAAAAAGCGTGCATATTTGCCGTCCTGAGGACAAAGTTCCCCTTCGTGAACAAGTTCTTTATGGTGCATCAGACTTGTTTGGTGGTGGTCAAGCAGCATTTTTGTCTGTAATTCTGCTTGCATTTTTCACAAACGTTGTTGGCATTGAAGCAGCAATCGCTTCAACAATCATCACGGTTTCCAAATTGTGGGACGCAATTTCAGACCCTTCAATGGGCTTGATTTCTGAAAACACAAGATGGTCTAAACTAGGAAGAAGAAAACCTTATATGATAATTGGAGGTTGCTTGATTCCGTTTGCATTGGCATTTTTGTTTGCTCCAATTCAAGACGCTTCTTTCAGTGCTGTTTCAAAGATTGTTTGGATGGCTTTTGCATACATAGTCTATTGCACCGTTTCAACAATTTCGCAAGTTCCTTACATGTCCATGGCATCAGACATTTCAATGGACTATAAAGAAAGAAACAAAGCAAACACTTGGAAACTTTTGTTTGACATCATTGCAGGTGGCTTGCTCTATTTGATTCCAGCATTGATATGGGGACAAGTTTCAAAAGGAAACATGTCTTACATGCAATTCTACTATGTAATTGTTTTTGGTTTTGGTTTGCTTTTTGGAATTCCACTTATCGTTGGTGGTTTGACAATCAAAGAAAGAGCACCATTTGATGTGAATGTCAAAGCAAAACTTTCATTCAAAAAATATTTTGAAGGTTTGAAAGTCAAATCATACATCTACCACATCATTATGTACGCATCGGCATTTTTGACAATGGACATGGTGTCTGCTCTTGCAATCTACTACACTGACTACATTGGAGACCATGCACATGGCGCACTTTTGTTCCCTGGGGCAGATGGTTTCTTTGGCAAAATTGCAATGGGTTCTATGTGGGTTATCATGCCAATGATGGTGTTTGCAGGAATTGGAATTTTGATTGCGTATATCTTGAAAGCCAAATATTCAAAGCAAGCAGCATTTAGAACATTGATGCCACTGTATATCATTGGTGCAATTTGTCTTGCATGCTACAACCCAGCATGGGGTTGTCCTTGGTTGATTCCATTGTTCTCTGCAATCATGGGAATTGGATTTGCAGGCGCTCAATCAATGCCTTGGCTCATCTTCCCTGACACAGTTGATGTCGCCGAACTCAAACTTGGCTATCGTCCAACTGCAAATATGTCGGGTGTCATGACTTTTGTGCGAAAAGCAGCAACGGCTTTTGGTGTTGGTATGGTCGGTTGGGTTTTGACAGGTGCAGGCTATGTTGCCTCAATTCCTGGCAACAAATTTGAAGGAACAGAAGAAGTTTTCTTTGCACAACCATCATCAGTGTTGATTGCAATCAGAGTTTTGCTTGCTGTGTCGGTCACTGTTTTGATTACAACAGGCTTTATTGCATCGCTAAAATATAAAGTCACTGACAAAAAACTTGAAAGAATTCGCTACTTCAATGAAAAAAGAAACGAAGTTGGCGTTGAAAACTTCACTTTTGATGAACTTGTCGAATACAACAAATTGAAAAAAGAACTTTGCTAATTATAAAACTAGAATCATGAAATTGTTTTTTCTACACATCAATGCCATTGGTGTGTAGAGTGCTTTTTTTAAAAGGAGAAAATATGTCAACAGAATGTGAAAAACTGCAAAACAAAAAAATAGTTCCTGTGTTGGATGATGATGGCTGTTTTGCTTTCACAAAGAAAAAAGGGGTTGACTTCAAAATTTTGCAAATTACTGATGTTCATGTTGGTGGTGGAATTTTGTCAGTCAAAAAAGACAAAATGGCGCTTGAAGCAGTCAAAGATTTGATTTGCCATACCAAACCTGATTTTGTTGCCGTAACAGGTGATGTGAGTTACCCTATACCAGTTTTTTCTGGAACATGCAACAATATGCGTCCAGCAAAAAAGTTTGGAACAATGATGCAAGAGTTGGGAGTTCCTTGGGCAATGGTCTATGGAAATCACGATTGGGAAGTTGTTGCAACTCACAAAAAAGATGAACTAACAAAATATTATGCTTCTTTGTCAACATGTTTGTTTAAGAACACTGCAAAAAATGTTTATGGCAATTCAAACTATATTGTCAAATTGAAAAATGAAGATGCTTCAATCAACAATGCTTTTGTCTTTATTGACAGCAATGCCTACATGACAAAAAGTTTTTTCTCAGGTTTTGATGTCATTCATGATGACCAAATTGAATGGTATAAAAATGAAATCATGCGTTTGTCAGCAGGTGAAAAGAAAATTGTTCCGTCGCTAGCGTTTTTCCACATTCCTTTTCAAGAATATCGTGATGCTTGGTGGAAACTTCAAGAAAAAAGTCCCGAAGTGCAATATCATTTTGGAACGGTTTCAGAAAAAGACCAATATTTTGGTGTCACAAATGAAAGAGGACACATTTTTGATGAAATGTTGAAACTTGGTTCTACAAAAGGTGTTTTTTGTGGACATGACCATTTGAACACAATTTCAATGACATACAAAGGCATTCGTTTGACTTATGGAATGAGCATTGACTATTTGGCTTATAGTGGCATTTCCAAACTCAAAAATCAAAGAGGTGGAACACTCATTTCAATCAAAGATGATGGAAGTTTTGATTGTGAACTTGTGCCACTCACAACTGTTCGCAACGAAGTTAAAGGTGGAAGACTGAGAACTGAAAAATAAACCACAAAAAGCATTGCTTCAAAATTTTGAAAAATTTGCTTGAATGTGTTGCTAGAAAATTATATTTCAATTTCTGGGGAGAAATTGGAGAGGTCATGTGCATTGATTTGCATGTGACCTCATTTTTTGCATTATTGTGAACGGTATTATCTCTGAACAAATTTTTTATTTTCTCATTGAAACATTGCAGAAAAAACAAAAAAGTTGTAAAATTCTTTTATGCGAAAGAATGATATTTATGAAACTGAAATTGTTGACATGGGAGTCAATGGCGAAGGAATTGCAAAAATTGATGGAATTGTAGTTTTTGTTCCCTATGCTATTGTTGGCGAAGTTGTCAAAATCAAAATTGTTTATGGCAAAAAAGATTATGCCTATGGTGAAATTGTTGAAATTTTGCAACCATCTCCTTTTAGAGTCAAGCCAAAGTGTATTCATTTTGGAGTTTGTGGGGGGTGCGATTTGCAACACATTGCCTATGAAAAACAACTTGAATTGAAAAAAAACATTTTGCAAAACAATTTGAAAAAAATTGGTGGAATTGAAATTGAAACAAAAAATATTCAATCAGCCAATGAATGGAAATATCGCAACAAACTTTCATTGCCGTTTGGTTTGAAAAACGGTAAAGTTGTTTTGGGGTTTTATGAAAAAAAATCTCATCAAGTTGTTCCAATGAAAGATTGTCTTTTGCATGATGAATGGGCAAAAAAAATGATTTTTGCTGTTACAACATGGGCAAACCAAAACGAAATTTCAGTTTTTGATGAAAAAACTCAAAAAGGTTTTTTGCGACACGCCGTTGCACGCAAAATTGACACACTTGTTTTGACCATTGTTGGCAATGGAAAAATGTTGCCAAAAGTGAATGAACTTGCAACTGAACTCAAACAGCAGTTTGATGAATTTGAAATTCACTTTTCCTCAAATCAAAAAAATTCAAATGTAATTTTGGGTGAAACTGAAAAATTGGTTTTTGGAAAAGAAACAAAGCAAAAAATTGGCAAATTGAAAGCAATAGTTTCACCTTTGTCATTTTTGCAAATAAATGAAAAAATTAGAGATGCAATTTATGAAAAAGTTGCTGAAATTGTTGAAGAAGAAATGAATGCTCAACCAAACACAAATTTGGTTGAACTCTATTCAGGAATAGGCATTTTGACAGCAGAACTTGCCATCAGATTGCCAAATGCAAAAATTACGGCAGTTGAAATTGTCAAGGACGCCGTAAAAAATGCTGATGCTTTGATGATGGAAAATGGCTTGCAAGACAGAGTGAAAAATGTATGCAATGATGCAAGTTATGCAATCGAAAAAATTGAAATGAAAAATTCCATTGTAATTGTTGACCCACCACGAAAAGGTTGTTCAAATGAGGTTTTGCAATCGGTTTTGAAAGCAATGCCAAAAAAAGTATTGTATATTTCTTGCAACCCTGCAACCCTTGCAAGAGATGCAAAAATTTTGAGTGAAAAATATGTGATTCGCGAGGCAATTCCTTATGACATGTTCCCACAAACAAAATCGCTTGAAACTTTGGCTTGTTTTGAATTGAAAACAACTGAAACAACTGTAAAAAGAAATTAAAGTAAAAAAATTATAATGGAATAAAACAGCATTAAAAATGCAAGTGCAAAATAGTTTAATCAGCAATGTAAAAATAAATTAAGAAAACAAGTGCATATAAAATATATATACGCATCAAAAATAAGTGAAAACAAAAAAATTTGATATGAAACAAGTGAAAAATCAAAATTTAAATTTTTAAATAAATCATTTTGGAAATTGAGTTTTGAGAAAACTTAGGAGAAAATTATGAAAATTATAATTTTGAATGGAAGCCCAAGAAAAAAGGGTAATGTTGGTGCAATCATAAACAGTTTTGTGAATGGATGTTTGAGCAATGAAGAGTGCCAAGTAGAAGTGTTGGAAACAACAAATCTAAATTTAAAATTTTGCTCGGGCTGTGGTTGTTGTCAATCAAATGGTGGAAAATGCGTGTTGAAAGATGATTGCCAAGAAATTATGGAAAAAATTTCTTCATCAGATATGATTGTTTTTGCATCACCTGTCTATTGGATGAACATTTCTGCACAACTCAAAGTTGTTGTTGACAGAATGTATAGCATATGGGAAAAATTGCAAGGCAAAAAAATTGGAGTTTTTGTTGTTGGGGCAGATGAAGTTGAACATAAGCAATTTGACATAATAAAATCGCAATTTGAATGTTTTTCAGAATTTGTTGACTGTGAAATGGCGTTTTTCAAAAAATTTAGTGCAGAAGATGAGGGCGACATTTTGGAAGATTCTAGTGCCATGGAAGAAGTTTTTCTTCTTGGAAAAAACATTTTGCAATAGACAAATTTGTTCAGGTTTGAATCAATTTAGAAGAAAA
>CAYPVP010000010.1:0-34209 GCA_964414205.1 uncultured Bacteroidaceae bacterium
AGTAGGATTCTCCAGCCTTATAGCCGATTCCGAAAACAAAGAAGAAAAAGAACAAGAAATTTAACAAAAGAATAAAAATGAAAGAAGATAATGATACGAAATTTAAAACGAAAATAGAGAACGGAAATAAAACATAAAAATCGATAAAAGAAAAATATTAACTGTCAAAGAAGAAATATCGCCAGAATTCTGAAAAGTCAACAATGTTTGTTGCAGTTGGACAAAAGGTAAAAATTTTACAACAGAATTCAAAAAAATAGAAATTGAAATGACACGGAAGGAAATTATGAACAATTTGCCAAAGATAAAAAACGAAAATCATATCACAAAAAATAAGGTTGCGAGAATTTTTACATATTCATTGATTATGCTTTTTGCATTTTCAATGCTTTTTTCTGTGGCTATTGTGGGTACTTTTTCTACTTCTGTTTTTGATGGCAATGCAAATGTTGCAAACGCAGTAGGAACATATTGGGGTTCTAACATCACAACCAACAACAATGTCACAAAAGCAGGCGATGACACTTTGATGCCTTTTGGCTTTGCAAACAATGATGATGCTTATGTAAATACTGGTGGTTCGACTTATTATGGAAACGTAAGTAATGGTGACTATTGGATGTATTATACAAAGCCAAGTTTCATCAACGTGAGAAATCAAGTAAACGATAGTTTTTGGTTCAATCCTTCCATTGCAGAGATAATTCAAAATCAAGGAAACATTTCTTTGAACAATTTTACATCTCACTTTGGTGTTGCTGGTCCTTTGAATGGTGGTGCTGGAAACAACAATGGTATTGATGCCAATGGAACTGACTACTATGTGCAATCACTGGACCACGATGGCTTGGACAAAATGTATCTAAAATTGAAAGGATGGAGATTGGCTGGGTATGATGACTCTGGATATTCAAAGTGGTCATATATGTACACCTATGTGAAAGTGCCAGGAACAAGCCAACAAACTTTCAAAGTTAAAGCATCAGCCCAAGTTTGGCAAACAAACAACTATTCCAATGCATACAGAACAAATCTTGTGATGAAAAAGGGAAACAAAGATTTGACAAACAATGGTCCTCTTGCCATCAATGACACTACCACACAAGAAAATTCTACATATACATATTGGGATGGGTCGGGAGAATCAGTAAAAGAAACAGGCGAAATTTTGGTCAATGGTGGCGAGTGGTTGAAAATTGCAATCGCAACAAACTGCAAAACCGAAAATGGCAATTTCAACATGACGGCTGAAAATCTTCAACTGAAATTTGATGGAATGTGGGATGCTCTTTTTCAAAAAGATGCTTCAAACAACTATTTGATTGCAAATCAAACTGATTATGACTATTTAAAGTTTATGGTTGAAAACAAATATGATTCAACCAATCTTCCATTTTTGCAAACTGCAAGTTCTGTTGTTGCCACATCTTCACTTGGTAACTTTGCAAATCCATTCAAGGGAATTTACAATGCAAATGGCAACAAGATTGTTGCAAACATAAATGATACATCAACAAATCATGTTGGTGTTTTTGGCTATGTCAGTGGAGCAACAATTTCAAACTTGAATGTGGAAGGCAGTGTTTCAGGAAAAAACTATGTTGGTGGAATTGTTGGCTTTGCTGAAAATTCACAAATTGTGAATTGCAACAATTCAGCAACTGTTCTTGGCACTGAAAATTCGGTTGGTGGAATTGCAGGAAAGGCGTTGGATTCGACAATCACAAATGTCAAAAACAACGGTAATGTTACAGGTGTTTCAAAAATTGGAGGCGTTTTTGGAGAGATTTTCTTGTCTTCAATTTCTGGGAATGTCAATTCTTCAAACATGGCTACAATTGTGGCAACTGGAAATTTTGTTGGTGGAATTGTTGGTTTTGCCGAAAACAGCAACATTGGACAAAACATCAATGATGTGATTGTCAATGATTCGGCACTAGATTTTTCATCAAAAACTTTGTCATATGTTGGTGGAATTGTTGGAAAGGCAATTCAAACAAATGTTGCACATGCACGCAACAACGCAGTGGTGTCTTCGCAAGATTACATTGGTGGAATTGTTGGTGGAATTGATGAAAGTGCGCCAAAATCATCAATTGAAACGACACAAAACTATGGTGCAATTTCAGGCAGAAACTATATTGGTGGAATTGTTGGTGGTGGAACTTCGTTTGATGTTGCACAAGCAGAAAATGTCGGAACAATTTTGGCAACAGGGACAAAAGTTGGTGGAATTGTCGGTGGTGGCAACAATGTTGAGTTTTCTTCAACCATTCAAAGCAAAGGCTCGATTTCTTCAACAGGAACAAGAATTGGTGGAATTGTTGGAGAACTTTTCAACGGAACAATTCGTGGAAAAGTGACAGTTTTTGATGTTGCAAAAATTACTTTTTCATCAAACGAAATTGGAGGAATTGTTGGCTATGCTGAAAATTCAAACATTGGTCAAAATGCTGGCGATGTCATTGAGAACTACGCTTCACTAAACAACAAAACAATTTCTTTTGTTGGCGGAATTGTTGGAAAAGCAGTCAACACAAACATTGCAAATTGCACAAATCATGCTTCGATTTTGGGTCAAAATCACATTGGTGGCGTTGTTGGAAACATTGTAGGGGTGAAAAATGGTGACAATTTCACGCATACTTTGTCAGCAAAAAACAATGGCTCGGTTGGTGGAACAAACTATGTTGGTGGTGTTGCTGGCTATGCCGAAACTGTAAACATCAAATCTGAAAACACTGGAAATGTTAAAGCAATAAATTTTGTTGCAGGAATTTGTGGCTTTGGTTCTGATTTGAAAATCTTTGACACAACAAATCTAGGCTCTGTTTCTGCTCATCAATATGTGGGTGGAATTTTGGGTGCTGTTGGAAAAGATGTTGATGGCACACAAAAATTTGCAACTGATGTTTCAACCACTGTTTTGGGAGTTTTGGTGTCAAACACAACAAATGGTGCAACAAACACAACCGCAAAAATTTCAACCGAAACAAATTGTGTCGGTGGAATTGTTGGCTATGCAATTTCAAATTCAACAATTTCAGGCACAAACCACATGCAAATTTGTGGCGAACTTGGCACAGAAAAATTTGATTGTGTCGGTGGAATTGTGGGCTATGCAAAAAACATCACAATCAGTGGATTGAACTATGGCACGATTGTTGGAAAGAATTTTTTGGGTGGAATTGTTGGCTATGCTGAACTTTCTAAAATTCAAAACGTTCAAGTCACCACAAAAACTCAAAATTTTGGAAGCATCAACACCGTTGGAAACTTTGTTGGTGGAATTGTTGGCTATTCATTTAGCAATTCTTCGGTTACAGCAACAAACACAGGCGAAATTGCTGGTGGAAAATATGTGGGTGGCGTGGCTGGACTGTCATATGGTTCAACAATTTTGCAATCAGAAAACTTTGCAAACATTGCTGGAAATGGCTATGTTGGAGGAATTGTTGGGTGTGTTGGAAAAGTTGAAAACCTTGTTGTCACACTTGCAAGCGACCAACTTGCCAAAACTGAAATTAGAGATTGTTCAAATGGCGATGGACTGACATCAAACACAGTTTTGTCAACAGAAAATTTTGTTGGCGGAATTGTTGGCTATGGCTATGGCTTGATTGAAAATTCAAACAACTTTTTGAAAGTTGAAGCCAAAAAAGTTGAAACAAATGTTGAGAACTTTTTTGACTATGTTGGAGGAATTTCAGGAACTCAAATTTTTGGAGAAATTTTGAATTCTGTCAACCATGGAAGTGTTTTTGGAAAGGACTATGTTGGAGGAATTTCAGGAAACAATTTTGTGAATTTGGGAGCAACTTCCAAAGGCGTTTCAAACAAAGGTTCAATTTCTGGAAACTTCTATGTTGGAGGAATTTCAGGAAAAAATGAAACAGCAACAACAGTTTTTGTTGGAAGCAATCAAAATGGTGTTTTGGGAAAGAAATTTGTTGGTGGCGTTTTTGGTTTTGCAAATGGTGGAACTTTGGAAGCAGTCAACAATGACTCATCAATCAAATTTGAAGTCTCAGCAATTCAAGACGCAGGCGTTGTTGATTCAGGAAACTATGTTGGTGGTGTTGTTGGCTATGCACAAAATTCTTTGATTAAAAATTCATTTGCAACATCAAACATGATGGTCACAGGCAATCAATATGTTGGTGGCATTGTTGGAATTTTGAAAAATGGAACTGTGACTGCCGATGATGGTTTGCAAACATCAAACAACTGCAAGGTGTCAGGCTCGCAATTTGTTGGAGGTATTGTTGGTTTTGCAACTAGTTCTTCAATCACAAATTCATCAAACGCATTGGGTGCAGTCATTTCAGTCAGTTTGAATGCAAATGGAAACTATTTTGGTGGCATTGTTGGTTGCTCGGAAGAAAGCACGGTTGCTTTGGTTTCAAATGCAGGAAATGTTTCAGCAAACAATTTTGTTGGAGGCATTGTTGGTTTGATTTCAGGAATTTCTGCAAATTTGACACCATTGGCTGTTGTTGCAGAAAACAATGGCGCTATATTTGGTGTTGAAAATGTCGGTGGAATTGCAGGTGCTGTTGGAAAAATTGTAAATTCAGAAGTTGAATTTCAAGCAAACATTGCAAAAGTAAATTTTGAAAATTGTAAAAATCAAAAAATTGGTAATAGCACAAATAGCATTCAAGGTTCAACAAATGTTGGAGGCATTGTTGGAAAGATTTTGGCAGGCAGTGTTTTGACTTGCCAAAACTTTTTGAGCATTGTGGGAAAAACAAATGTTGGAGGCATTGTTGGAAACATTGTTGCTGGCAGTGTTTCAGGTGAAAACAGAGGAAACATTTCAGGCACTGACCACATTGGTGGGTTGATTGGAATTTCAAGTGAAACAAAACTTGCAAACTTGCAAAACTTTGGTGGAGTTGAAGGCGTTTCTTTTGTGGGTGGAGTTGTTGGAGAAGTGGCAAACACTGTTTCAACAACTGAAAGCATCAAAACCATTGAGCAAGTCAAAAATGGTTCAGTTGCTTCTCACGGACACATTGTCAAAGGCAAAGATTTTGTTGGGGGAATTTTTGGACATGTTGCCCATGCTTTCTTGAACGGACAAATTGCAAATGGAGAATCGACAATTCAAAACTATGGAGAAATTCAATCACTGGGTGGCTCGACAGGTGGAATTGTTGGTGTTCTTGACGGAAAATCACAAATCAATTTTGCTTTGAACTTTGGAACAATCAAATTGATTGAAGAATATACAACATTTGGAGCAACTCTTGGTGGCATTGTTGGAAGATTGAATAGTTCAGGAGATGTTTCATATCAAAGCAAAGTGACATTTTGCAAAAACGAAGGTTCAATTTATGGAATGTATGCAACGGGTGGAATTGTTGGAGTTGTTGAAGCCAACACGCAAGTTGCAAATTGCAAAAACCAAGCAGGCATAGTTGGAAGTTCGATTGTTTCACAAAGTTCTATGCACGCATTTGGTGGAATTGTTGGAATTGTTTTGAAAGGCAGTTCAAATCAAATTGTAAGTTGCTATTCTGTGCTTTCAGAAACAAACAGAATTGGTTCGGGACTCGCATTGAATGTTGGTGGAATTCTTGGTTTGCACCAAGAAAGAATTGCCATCACAAATTTGATTGTAAATTGTTTTGTTGTTGGCTATGAAAACATGGACAGTGGCGCAGGTGGAAGCAAAGGTGGAATTGTTGGGGTTGACATGTCAACTGTTCTTGATAATTCTCAACCTGCAAAAATTGTTCAAAAATCATGGGCAATCACCCAACAAACTGCACACCCAACAGGTTTTGTTGCTCCTTGTGTGCAAAATGGAATCTATTTGCTAGTTTTGAATTCAGCAAAATATGCTTTGAAAATTGGTGCAGACAATGTTGAAAACAATTTTGCACAGTTTGAAAGTTCAACTTTCAACGATGGAAATTCTTTGACAGTTGCCACGCTTGTTGATTTTGCATTTTCAATTTCGTTGAACACTGCTGAAACTGACGGTTTCATGGTTTTGAAATGTTTGTTTGATGAATCTAAAATTGTTGAAACAACTTCAATTTCTTCATCAATCAACGAAACAACAAGAGCAATTTCAACAGTAAATGGAAAAATTTCTATTGCACAAACCCAATGTTTCAAACTTGTTTTGGGCTTTGATTGGGTTGTTGAAAAAGCAAGCATCAACAACAAAAACACAGGATATAAAGTCAATCACAACATCTATAACGCACAAAATCAATCAATGAACCAAATTGATTTTGGTGGTGGCGCTTTGGGCGAGGGAAAAACATATCACCTCAACAACTATTTTGATGGCGTTTCAAACACTTATGATTTTTCAAAACATTTGGTTTTTAAAGCATATAATGATGGAACTCAAATTGTTGATGATGGCTCAGGTGCAATCACAACAGGTGGCGCTCCAAAATTTGTTCAAAGAGATGAAAGCAATCTTGTAAAACCATATTATGTAACGGTCAACATTGTCAGAAATGGTGTGATTGTCGGCTTTGCCAATGTCAGATATTACATTTTGGCTATGCCCGTAAAAATCACAGGAAATGTAAAGCATAATTTTGCATATGCAGTCAAATATGAATACAACGGAAGTCACCAAGTTTACAAAGTTGGTTTGGAACTCAATCTCGGACAAAACGATTCTATGGTGATTGGCAATGCCATGAATGACGATTTGGACTATTCTTTCTATGCTGGCTTGACTGAAAATTCAATAAACAATTACAAAGTCATTTTGGAAAGAGATTATGCTGACAGACTTGTTTATGCAACTGCAAAACCAATGTATTTCAATGAAAAATTGACTGTCAACACATCGGGAAATGCAACTTGGAACTCAAAAGAACAGTTGTTGATCGATTTGTTTGACACTGGTTGGAAAGATTTGTTGACCTATGTCGTTCCTAGTCAAGGAGGCACAAACAATGACAATTTGGATTTTGCATTCAAAGATGCAGGCACATACATCATGCATATTGAAGGCAAATTGTCTGGTGTTTCCGGAAAGAACTATCAACAATATGAAATTAAAAGAGAAACGCCTTTTTACGAAAAAGTTTCAATGTATAAAAAATCAATTTCGGCAAATGAACTGATTTCTCAATTTGCATCAACAAATGGACAAATTGGACTTGATTTGCAAAAAGTTTCTCAAACTGAATATCAACTCAACATGTTCAAGCATTATGACAACATGCTTTATTCATCGCCTGAAATGATGAATGGAATCACTGAAAGTTTGCACAAAAAACTTCGCAAATATGGTGGATTCTATTTGGGTGATGACCAATTTGAAAACATTTTTGACATCAAATATGAGTGGAGCAACATTTTGCCCGATTCTCCAAATTTGATGTTGAAATTTATCGTAAAAATCAATGATGTTGTTGCTGTCAGAAAATATACTGATGAAGACTATTCAGAAGGTGGATATGTTGAAGAAAAACATAAATACTTTTTGAACAGTTCACTTTCAAATTTCAATTTTGGCTATGGTGCTGAAACTGTGGAAGGTGGTGCTTCGCTTCCAAATTTGAAGTCTGATTATACAAGCATCATGTTTGAAATTGATTCAACAGGAAAAATTGTGATTTCATATTCAAAAGATTCTGTTGAATATGAAAAAGGTGATGGTGTTTTTGCATATGTTCCAAAAGATTCCTATGTTGAAAACAGCAGTTTGAGTTTTGTTGCTCTATCGAAAGAAATCAATTTTAATGTTGGAATTTTGAATGCTCAAAACACAGTTGACTTTTTCAATGTTACATCGTTGAAAACACAAATCAAAAATGTTGAATTTGGATATTTTTTGAAAAACATCGGTTCAGAAACTCAACAAACTGCTGAATTCAATGCCAAAGAAATGGCTGCGGACAGAAGTGATTTGGGCATTGTTGACATGTCAAAAGCATGGGGTGGCGAAAACAATCCATATTTGATTGAAAGCGAATTGCAACTTCAAATGCTTGCTGACATTGTAAATGGCTCATTTATGCTTGATGGAGTTTTGTGCAATTTGGATGATGTCAAAAACATTTTGTTTGCTGGAAAATATGGAATAAATCTCTATCGCTCAAAAGTGATGGTTGATTCTTCAACAACAGACATTGAACAACTGTTGTTTGGCTATCGAACTGAAAGCATTGTTGGACATTCAACAAACTATTTTGAAGCATCATTCTTTTTGAAACAAAACATAGGAAACAAAACTTCAAAATTCCAATTTAAAAACAATTTGCCAATTGGACTTTATTATGGCGTTGATGATGTCAAAAACAGACCTTTTTCAGGAAACTTCAATGCAAACAACTTGCAAATGATTGAAGACCCAACACAAGAAGGTGCTGTTGCTGTTGATGGTGAAATTGTCGTCTATTATGATTCAATTGCAAACGGAACAAACTCGTTGGGATTTGTTGGCTATTTGAAAGATGGTTCTGTCACAAACATCAAATTGATTGGAAACATTGCTGGCAACGGAATGAACAATGTTGGAGCCATTGTAGGAATTGCAGAAAACGCTTCAATAAAATATGTTGCAAACTATGCAGATGTTGTTGGAAACGACAATGTCGGAGGAATTGTTGGGACTTTTGTCGGTTCAACTGACAAAAAAGTGCCAACCATTCTTCATTCTGAAAACTATTCAAATGTCACAGGTCAAAATGCAGTTGGTGGAATTGTTGGCAAAGCCTACAATGAATTTGTGATTGAAAAAACTTTTTCGCACAAAGATGATGCAGCAGGTTCTTCAATGAATGGAGGCGCAGGTGTTCAAGAAGGCGTCACACCTACACTTGTCAAAATTGAATCGCTAGTTGGCAATGCTGGTGGAATTGTTGGCGAAGTTGAAGAGTTTGTTGGACAAACCAAAACATCAAAAATTCGCAATTCATTGAACTATACAAAGATTGTTGCAGAGCAAAATGCTGGTGGAATTGTTGGAAAATTGGCTGGAAAATCACAAGTTTCAATGTGTTTTAATGAAAGCCCTGTTATTGGTGGAATTTCTGCTGGTTTGATTGTTGGTTTCAATGAAGGCTCATCAGCAAATGTCAACGTAGTGACAATTTTGAATTGCTATTCAATGTCATATTTGAGCAATGAAATTTCAGGAAACAAACTTGCAAGTTTGAAGAGTGAAGGAAGCAACATCTTTGGTTCAACTGGGCTTGCAAAGGGTGGAATTATTGGTGCAAGAAATGAAACAAATTCTCCAAGAATTGCATTTTCTTGGGCTATTGTCAATTTTTCAAAAATAAATTGGCAAAAACTTGGCTACAACACAGGTTCATACAACAACGGAAACTATAACAATGGAAAATTTATTTTTGTTGAAATTGTAGATATCGGCGTAGACATTGCTTTGCACATTGCAAATCAAATGGAATGGCGTGCTGTCATTGGAAACATTGAAGTTGGCACAAATTTGAATGAAACGCAAAGAAAAAATCTGAAACGAAGCGCAACTTCATTTTATGCAAATCAAAACGGAATCATCGCTCCAAACCAATTGCCATTTAAACTGCAATCTGCAAGTGGCTACTATTCAACCGTGACGCTTTACAACCAAAACAGCACCTATGACAATGCCAAAATTTATAGATATGATGTAAACATGGAATTGAAAGATGCAGGTGCAACGGCAGAACAAACAAACAAAACACCTCTCATCTGCATGTATATTGATGCAAGTTTGGAAACTCAAAATCTTACTGTTGGTTTTGGAAAAGTTGCAGCAGACCGTGAATTGATGTATAAGGGCGACAAACCTTTTGATGATGCAGAATTGTTGAAAGTCATGTCAAACCCTTCATACAGTTCAGAAAGTCCATACTACAAAATTTCCAGCCTCGCAAGACGCTCCTATGTCGTTTCAAAAAGACAAGTTGGAGCAGGTGGCGAAACAACTGGCAACGCAATTTATCAAACGGGTGCAACAGTAAAATTTGATTTGAAAATTTTCTATCATTATCCTGGTTCAACAAAGTTTGAAACTGATGATTCTGGAATCACCCAAGAAGGTATTTTCATTGGTTATGCGACTTTGACAAAAACCATTGTTCCTTTGCGATTCATTTTTGAAGCAGACAATTTTGTTTTTAAAACAGATTCTACTTTGAATGTTCTTGGCGATGACAATCTCAGCAAATATTATGACAACAATGAAAAGTATCATGCAACGATTGAACAACAACCAAAAACAATCACAACTGACCAAGGCACACAAGTGAATGAGGCACGCTATCCTGCTGCTGTCAAAGATCAAGACATTCGCAACTCTTTTGATTCGTTGAACATTGAAATTTTGCAAGGCTCATCAACCAAATTTCCACACTTTGCTTTGTCAGCAGAGAAATGGGGAAATGTTGACAATGTTGCAAGTTTTGAGTCTTTGAATCACAACAACACCTTTACAGGACTGACAAAAGCAGTTGGAGAAAATTTGTTTGTTTGGTTTTGCGTCAAAATTGAAGTCAAACTAAATTTTGAATATCAAATTTCTACAATTTCAGACACACAATTCAAAGAAGACAAATTTGATGAACAAGGCACCAAAATTGGAGAAACTTTGTATTTGTGGATGGTTACAAAAAGTCCACAATCAAAAATTCTTCCAAGACCAATCAAGGTCACACCAAAATCAATTTCTAAAAACTATGATGGTTTGCCACACAACACAAATGGTGCAAATGGTGAAACTGTTTTTGGTGAAGCAAGTCATTTTGACTATATGGTGTTGAATTCCTATACAACAGACAATGCAAACCTAGATTTCAATTTCATTGGAAATTTTGGAATTGAAGAAACTTCGCAAAACAATGTTGGTGGAATTTTGGGAGATGCAATTTGGACATATGCAACATCTACTGGCAGTGTTATGCAAGGAAAACACGCCGATGGAAAAGCAATTTATATGCCTGGAAGATATAGATATACTATTGGAAGTTTCACGGTTGAAAGCGAAAAAGCACAAATTGAATTTAACAATGGATTTGATGAAACAAGCAAAGTTTGGACACCTTTTTCAAATGGCTCAAACTGTTTTGAAATCAAAGGAAGTTTGAAAGAAGATTATGGAACGCTTGTTGACAATGACACCTACTATTCGCAATCAGGGGCGCAAAAGGCAGTGTATTTTGATGCGCCATCACTTCCAGAAGCAGGCTCAGTCTATTCTTCGCAACTTGTCAGAACAAATGACACTTTGAATTTTAGAAAGGCTTTCCACTCTGACCTTGATGATGCAAGTGGAAAATATGGAGTGCAATTTGGCTATGGAAATGGTACTCAACAATTTGATTATAGAACAGTTCACTATGGAATTTTTAGAGAATCAAGTGGATATGGCTATGACACCACCTATACATCAGTTACAATTTGGCTAGACTTGTATTTTAGCCCTGCATTGTTGAAGGCTGCCGAAAGTGGGTTGCTTTCAATTCGTGTTATGTCAAACTGTTATACAGGCTACAATGATGACCACAACTATGTTGGTTTGGGTTCAATTGGAGTCAGTGACTATCCACAAACTTGCACAGGCACAGAAAATGCTACAAATGGAATGGAAACCTATTCATACAACAAGGGTGACATTGTAAATGAAGCAGCAACATATTTTGTAAAGCCTAATACACGTGGCGTTCGTGTCATGTTCCGAAATGTCGCAGCAGGTGACATGACCTATGTTTTGAACCATTTGCAACTTGAATTTTCAAAAGGTTTTCATGAAGCCACAAAAAATGATTTGTTCATTGGACCAGCAGGAAATCATGCTGACACCATTGCAAACGATTCAAAAACTTTCCATTTCAACAACTCTGACACCATTGGCTATTGGAACTGGATTGCATCAGAAAACTTGATTGCAAAAAACAATGGAAATGGCTTTGACACCCAAAATAGCAACAACGGTAAAAAAGCAATGATGGGTGTAAACATCAGAATTTCCAAAGCATATACATCGTCGTCCTATTGGAATGACAACAATGCTTTGATGCGTTTGACGTTGTCGGCCAACACAACAAACTCAGGCTATAAAGATTCTTGCGTCATGGCAATCAAGGCTGGAAAAACGACAAAAGATGGAAATGCAAACATTGCTGCTGACTCTGCTGCAATGAAGTGGAACGGCAAATATCTGACAAATCGCACGCAAGATGTAAATGGCGACAACATGACGCTTTACAATGCACTCATGACAAAGTCTTTGCTTGATGAGCAAGGAGGTTGTGACCAAAACGGAGACTATTGGATTACAGTCATTTTTGATATCGAAGCAGATGGTGGTTTTGGCTATCAAGTCAACAACTTCACTTTGAATTGGGAATGGGTTTTGCCTCATGAAGTCAATGAACAACTTGCCACAAGTGCTTCAAAAACTTATGCTTTCCCTGGTGGAAGTTCTTCATCAAACAACGAACTCTATCAAATGTATGACCAAGGACAATATTTCTATGTTGGAGCAGACCACACCAAAATTCATGCAGTGAAAAAATGTAACAACTATGCAGTATGGGTTCCAGAAGCACCATATGGACTTGGCTTCAACACTTGGGATTCAACAGAAGCATTGCTGATGTTCTCATTTGACCTGACAAGGGTTGCAAATGCTTTGCAAGCAAAAGGCGACAAATTGTCAAACTACAACTTGAATTTGCAGTATCGATGCGAAGATGAAAGCATGAGGGTTGTTTCAACACCTGACAAAGCAGCAGTTTCGATTTATTCAGGCATGCCGTATGGAGCATACACTTCAATTGACAGCACAACCAACTTTGGAGTTGACTTGAACAAATATCCAAAACTTGGATATGAAGAAGCCGACACCATGCAAGATCACAACATTATTTCTTCTCTTTCAATGCTTGAAGGAAACATTTTTACAATGTTCATTCATTTTACGCCAAGAGGCGACTTGGATTGGTTTTTTGCAAACATTGTCTTAAAGTTGGAAAAAGGTGGTGTTGCACTTTCTAGAAACACTTTGACGGCATATGAGAGTGAAGACACAAGTGGAAACAAAAATGTTCAACTTGGCTATTATCAAAGAGATGCTGAAACAAATCTAATAAATTATTCCTACAAAACTGACATTGCAAACAATGCAGTTTCTTTGGCATCTTTTGGAACACCAAATGCAAAAATTGGCTTTGAAGCCCAAAACCCTCAACAATTTTTCTGGGGTTCTGCAAAACAAACAATTGGCGTTGACCCAACATATGGTGTTGGTTTCAACTATGGAACAGGAACAAGTGGTGCTGGATATGCACAAATGGGAGTCAATCTAGAAATTGATGAATCACTTTTGCAATATGCCTATGATGGACGGCTTAGAATCAGTTATGAAGCAATTGTGCATGCCCCTACATCTGGAAACTCAATCACATCAGGAATCTATCGCTATGGAATGATGGAAACCAATCAGTTCTCTCCGATGGTTGATGAAAACAAAGCCATAACTTCAAGAATGACCACACAATCAGTTGCAGGCGAAAATTTGAAATTCTATTCCTACAACTACTATCCTCGTGTTTCAAAAAACCAAAGTGGTGGTTATGAAGAAATGTTGGAAAATGGAATTTTGTCGCAAGACGGAATTGACAAATACTATTTCGGAGAAAACAATCCTGACAATGGAAGATGGTTTTTCTCTGTGTTCTTCCAAGACACTGCAACAAGCAACGGTCTTCAAATGAGAATCAAAAACTTCAACATCAAAATTGAAGTCACGGACGAAGCATTTGAATATGACGGAGATTCATTCAAAGATGTGAGTGAATCAATTTCAATGACTGCAAACGAAAAAGCAAACGATTGCTACATTTTTGACACTCGTTCAATTTTTTATGCTGGAACAAAAGAATTGAATTATGGAGTCAACTCTACAACAGATTTGGTCTACAAAGATTCAACAAAAGCAGTCGGATTTTTCAATTTGAAAGACAGAACGTGGCTGTTTGGTTCAAAATCAAAAGAAGCAGAACTGACACACAGCACAGTTGATTTTGGCAATGTTTTTGGCAGTGACTATCAAAACGCAATTGAGCAAATTCGATACAAATCAATTGGTGTAGGGCTTGAAAATGGTGCAAATGATGTTTTGACGGACACAATTGAAAATGGATTTGGTGGGCGATATCAGTTTGTTCAAGAAGATGTGACTTTTGGTGTCAATGTTCAGTTGACTGACAGACTCTGGACAATTTTGCAAGAAGGCAATGCAAAAGGAATCAATATATCTTTTGATTGGCTCGGTTTGCCAAATTTGAGAAATGCAACAATAGGACAAGAATCAATCAACTTGGGTGGAAGCACATTTACTGCTGGTTGGAGCAAAACACTGTTTAATGTTTCAAATTCTAAGTTTGCAGGCACAGATGCAGGTGCAAGTGGTTCGCCATACAATGCACCACAAAGAATAGACTCAATTTCTGTTGGAACAAATGGTTTGTGTGGGGCTGAACTTCCAAACTATAATGATGCAACACATCTTTTGGTGCAAAACGCACCACAATCAAGTGGCAGAGTTGACACTGCAAAATGTATAAACCAAAAGGGAGTTGCAATGTTTGTTTCAAAAGAAACATTGGCTCTTGCTTTCGCTGGCTCATACGAATCAAAAAATCCTAGACAATTCAGTGTGTTCTTCAATGTGTCAGGTGGTTTGGCACGCATGATGTATATTTCCAACTTGAAAATTGAATTGTCACCTCAATCGGGAGAAAATGTTGATTCAGAAACTTCTGAGCCAGGAATAGTTCTCAACCCAGAAACTTTGCAACAACCAACAGAGGTTTCAACCACTCCTGAAATTTTGAATGCAAAATTGGTTGCAACAGAAAAGTATAATCCAATTGACAGCGGTTTTGATTTTAGCATCAATGATGTCAAAAACAGCAATGGTGTTGGCTTTCCTGCAAGCATGAACAACTACTACTACAACAGCAAATTCTATTCACAAGCAACAGGTGAATCAAGTGCTTATACAAAATATAAAGTCACCATGGAAGACAATGGCTCTTTGATGTGGAATTTCAATCTTTGGGCTACTGGTGAATATGTTCAAAAGACACCAAAAGAATTGAAAAAATATGCAGGTGCAAGATTTAGTTTGCGAAATGGCGAATATGTCTATGATGAAAATGGGGTGTTTGTTCCTGTAAGCCTGTTCAATGCAATTTCAAGTTCATATTTGAAAGATTGGTCAAGACAAACAGAAGAAAATTCGTCATCTTCAAATGAAATCATCACAAATTTGGGTTGGGCAATTTCTCACAGAATTGGTGACGTTGAAAACTATGTTGAAACTTTCACTGCCTACTACACTTGTGATTTTGGTGACAAAGGTGTTGTCAACATAACAGCAAAATGGCAAAAGACTTCAAACGAATTGGTTGGCAAGCCAAAACAATTCAGCAACTTGGAATTGGTTGTCATTTCCAATGTTAAAGAACTTGAAATTGTTGGTTTTGATGGTTTTGGAAATCATTCTTCAATTTTGAAACTTGCTCCTGAACGATATGACAAAACGGCAATGGAAGTCAAAATCAATCAAGTTTCAAACGCAAACTATGATGAAAAAACTCTTGATTTGTCTTCAAAAACCAATGTTTCGCAAAATTGGATGAAACCTGGCGATTCAAAACTTGTGATTTCAACATTTGAAAAAGGCGAAATGAACAGTTCTGTGGCGGCGGACTATGCATCTGGAATTGGACTGATTTTGCCACTTGTGATGAAAAAACACCTTGATGGCTACTACTATTGGGGAATTGACACGCAATCAGAAGAAACAGGCTTGTTCAAAGGAAACTGGCAATACTATTTGAATGGAACATGGAAAAACCTTGATGTTTTGAACAATGGAAACTGGATTGATACAGCAATCAACACAAGCACATACAATGGCGATTTCTATGATATTGATGGCTATAATGGTGTCAGTGCAGAAGAAATTCAAAAACAATGGTATTTGATGGACGTCTACAAATTGACCAAATATTTCAATACTGTTGTCAGAAACAATATGGCTGGAACAGACAGTGAAGGCGTAAATAAACTGTCAGTCATCGAAAGTGGCGTTCCAGGAGATGCCAACTATTCAATTTCAAAAGGATATAGAATTCGTTATGTCCGTGATTTGCAAGAAAACACCACTTTCCACTTTGGTGTCTTTGATGCTGCTGGCAATTCTTCAAACAACAGCATTGTCAGTCAAAAACTTTTGCTCAACAGAATGTTCAAAAACAACTATGGCATTGACAGTGTTGTGGACTCGTTGAGAAAGTCAACTTGGGGTGGCACCATTGGCAATCCTAGTGACATGGCAAATCAAAATTTCACTGGCTACAATGTCAACGTTGACCATTTGTATCAAGAAACAATCAATTTGATTGCAAAAAACAAATATGGTGTGGAAAAGCAAATTGACAATCGTTCTTATGTTGTTTCAATGACGGACAAAACTGAAAAAGAACGAGCAAACAGTTTTTATGACATTTCAAAAGACTTTACACAATCAAAAATTGATGGTTTTGTCTTTATGGGTTGGCAACTGCTTCAAGAAACGAGAACAGATGATGTTGCCGATGTCTATTTGAACGGAAAAATTGGTGAGCCAATTCAAATCAGAAAACTGTTGGATGCAAACAAAACTGCTGTCAAATATTCAACCTATTTCTATGAATCTGATGTGTCAAAATTTGAACCAAACAAAATTGTCAGAGGTGATTTGGGAAATCAAAGCATATCAAGGTTGATGCCAATTGAACAACAATCTAATGTTTCGGTCTCTCTTGTTGCATGTTTTGCACCTGTAATTTTGAATGTTGCAGGAACAGAAATCAATGAAACAATCAAAGAGCAAAGCAAGACATATGATGGAAATGACACACAAATTTCAATTTCCAAAATTCCAAACTTGGCAGGTGTCAAATACAATGAAGATGTCAACTACTATGGTGTTGTTTTGCCAAGTGCGACAGACATCATGACATCTAACCCTGCAACTGCTGGTGTTGACACAAGACTTGACATTGCAAACAATGCAATCAAAAATGCTTTGGCACAAGTAAATTTGAATGTTGCTGTGCTCAAAAATGTTTTGGTGACATCTGGAAATGCAGATTATTATGAATTGATTTACAGTTTCTCATCAACCTACAATGAGGCTGGAATTTCTTATACGATGAATTTGGGCAATCGAACTTTCAAATTCAAGATTGAAAAGCGTTTGATAACTTCTACAAGTTGGGGCAATTCATCACCATCTTTGACCTACAATGGCGACTATGTTGGAATCAAGGGCGATTTCAAAAATATTATGTCAAAAGATGACGCAAAATTGAGATTTACAATTTCAGGAATTGGCTCAAATCAAAAATTCTATCCAAACAAAGCAACTTCCTATGTTCAAGGACAAGAATACTTTTTGAACAATGGAATCAACTATTTTGAAGCAGTCAATGCTGGAACTTATGATTTCAAGGCAAAATTGACTGACATTCAAAATTCAAACGGTGCTACTTCCTATCCAAATGCAAACTATTCAATGAATGAAATCAGCAAGACATTCACAGTTCAAAAGGCTCAAATCACAAATGCCTATTTGAATGATTCTAATGTGGTTTACAACGGAAAAACTTACTATCTGAATCTTTCAAACACAAGTTCATCAGATTCTAAAACTTCAATTACGCCGTCTTCTGAATTTGCCCTTGAATACAGCAACATTTTTGCAAATGGAACAAACAAAAGAGACTATGGAAATGTCAAATATACCTATGTTTCAGGCAATGCAGTCAATGTTGGAAAATATTCAATCAATGTGCGAATTGAAAATGACAATTATGAAACAAAGAATTTGAGTGCAGTTTTGACAATTCACAAAGCAGTTTTCAACATTGTTCAATCTGCATCAAAAATTTCCAAAGTGTATGATGCAACAACTGCCGTGACCACAAATTTGGTGCTAGGACAACATTACAATGTCGTTTTTGATTCTTCAATTTACAATTCAAGTTGGTATGATGGCGAAACATCATCTCCATCAGTTTCTTTGAGTGCAAGCAATTTTGCCTATGCTGACAAGAATGTTGGTTCAAACAAGAAAATTTTGGGCTTGGCAAGCCTTGCCAATTCAAACTATCAACTTTCAAATTCTGGACAAATTGAATTTGTCGGTGACATAACCAAAAAATCACTGTCACTTTCATGGAGTCCACAAAATGTAAGCGAAGTTTACAATGGACAATACAAAAAGATTACATTCAAATTTACAGGTGGCATTACAAATGAAAAAATTGAAATTTCAATTTCTTTTGCAACAACAAGAGATTGGATGAATTTGAAATTTGAAAATGAAATTTTGGAAACAAGCCCTGTCACAAAATTTATCAGTGATTCTGTTTTGTATGATTTGTCGGCTCTGAATTGTGGTGAAGCAACGTTTACAATTTCTATGGCAAGAGATTCAGCATCAAATTCAAATCAAAACTATGAAATGACATCTCAATCAGGAAAGATTGCAATTTCTCAACAAGTTGTAACATCAGTTGTTTGGAATGGACTTGACAAAACCCTTGTTTACAATGGCTTTGCACAAGACAATGAGCTTTCGGCAACTGCAATGCTTGGTGGAAAACAAAGAAATTTGGTCTTGAATTTCAAAAAGAATTTTGGAACAACCAACATGAATGTTTTCAAAGATGCAACAATATACACTGTGACTTGTTCGGTCAAAAATGAAATTGATGGAGAATATAATTCTCAAAACTTTATCATTGGTTCAACCGTCAAGGCAACTGCCACAATCAACAAACTTATGGTTTCTTTGACTTGGTCAGGCAACAATTACGTTGTTTATACTGGTTCAGTGATTGACATCAGTTTGACATTCAAAGCAACTGTTTCAAACAAAGCAAATTTTGGTGATGTTGTAAACATTGTTTACAGTGGAAACACTGCTACAAATGCAAACATCAATGGCTATACAATGACAGTGGCAAGCCTTTCAGGTTCGTCGGCAGACAACTATACTCTTGATGGCGTTGGCAACTCGGTTTTGAAAAAGACTTGGTACATTTCTCCTGCAACTGTAAATGTTTCAAACGTGTCACTGTCAAAAGAATATGACGGAACGACTTCTTATGCTGGGGCTTTTGAAAATGGAGTTCATTATAAATTGACTTCAAACGCTTCGATTCCTCTTGGAATGTCAATATCTTTCAATTCAATCGAATTTTCTGGAAACTTGGTTGGAACATACAATGTCACTATGTATGGTTTGAAAACTTCAAATCCTAACTTTACGATTGAAAATCAAGTCACTGCAATCAATGCAGGAACGATAGTCTCTCGCAATTTGGAAATTAGTTTGCTCATTCAAAACATTTCAAAAATTTATGATATGTCAAGTTTGCTCGCATCCTACAAAAATGCAGATGGCGTGCTTGAAAATGAATTCTTTGCATTGAGAAAAGGTATTGAAAGTGGAAGTTTGCCTGCAAATCTCATTGGTGGTGACAAATTTGTTATCACGGCAAGTTTTGTTGACACAATGGACATTCCACAGGGTGTTTCAAATGGCACTTTTGATTCCTATGTAAACCAAAGAGACAAATTTTATTACAAAAAATTGAAATTTTCTTTGACAAGTGTTGATGAAAGCCATTTGAACTATACACTGACAGTAAAAGACGTTTCTTCTTTGGCAGGCACAGAAGTTGTGATTGATGACAGCAGAAATGGTGATGGTGTCAACAACAAACTTTACACATTTGAAATTGTGCCGATTTCTTTGAATGGAAAATATTTGAACACCATGCAAAGTTATCGTGCTCCTGGTGGAGTTGCAAACACAAACTGGAATGATGTTGTTTTCACAACTACAAACGCAAGTTTCAAAAAAGATGAAGTTGCTGGAAATGTCAGAGTTGCAATTTCACAAGGTTGGAAGCGTGGCTATGATGGAATTTCAGGAATATACACTGGATATTCTGTCATCAAAGGCAACACAATCAATGATGTTCAACCTGATTGGTTTGATGGAACAGAAGATTTGCTCAAATTGACAATCTATGGTGCAACAAAAAATGCAAATCATTGTGCCTACAACTACAATTTGATTACTCCTCAACCTGTTCTTGTCATTGGATACTTCATCTCTGATGATGAAGGTGCAAAAGTTGATTCGCTTGCTGCTTTGATGTTGGTTGGCGCATACTATGCAAACGGTGACTACGATTCCTTTACAATGACAACAGACATTTCAGGAATTTTGACACAAGAAGACATTGATGAACTTGTCAAATCAGGTGAACCTGGAATAAAAGAGTATTTGGAAAAATGCGACTTGAATTCAAAAGTCAATTTCATTCCTATTGGCGTTGATTTCTTTGGCAATTTTGTCACTGAGTTCAACGGAAAATTTAATGGAGCAGGCTTTGTCATCACTGACCTTAACATAACAAGTGCAAGTTTTGAAAATGCCAATGTAGGCTTGTTTGCAGTTGTTGGAAAAGATGGCATGGTTTTGAATGTTCATCTTCGTGATGCAGAGATTTTGAGAGTTGCATCAAAGGGCAACAATGACTTCAAGCCAAACAGCAATGTTGGTGGTTTGGTTGGACTCAACAAAGGTTCAATTCAAAATTCAACATTTGAAGGCAACATCACAATTCCACAAACTTTTGCAGGAAATGTTTTGAAAGTTGGAGGAATTGCTGGGGCAAACTATGGAACGCTTGAAGGAATTGTTGCTGTTGGAAACATTTCGGCATATTCACAAGTGGTCTACGCTGGTGGAATTGTTGGAGAGCATGCCTATTCTTACACTGAAAACTACTATTTGTATGCAACCGACAAGCCAACAAAGCCAACAGAAACAATTTCTAGAAATGAAAACAAAATTGCAAATTCAATCTCGTTTGTCAATGTTTTGGCACAAGGTAAATTTGGAGAGTTGTCATCTGCTGGGGCGATAGTTGGCAGAGTTGTGACTGCAAGTGGAGAAGTTGAAAAGAAAAATTCAGGCTATGTTGCCAACTATCAAGTTTCAAACTTTGCCAATGCAAATCTTGACACTTTGGTGATTGACACATCAATGACGCATTATGTTTGTGACTATTTGCAAAATTCAGTTCTTTTGCAAACCATTGATGATTTGTTTGCAACAAGTGACTGGGTTGTTCAAAACAAACGAGTGGGAACATCTGAACAAAAAATTGCAGGAAAACTATATTACGAAATGAGAAAACTTGGTGACAATCAAGTTGAAAACGCATTCAATGACACTGCAAATGGCTTCTATGAAACCTATTTGCGATTTATTGCAAAAGGAAAGGTTGGAGAAACTGCATCACCACTTTTTGACGACATGTATTATGTTTTGGTTGAAATTGTTGATGTCTATGTTTTGTCACCAGACAAAATTGGAAAGGACGAAAGTTTTGCAAGATATCGCTATGCAATTCAAAAACAGAAAAAATATGAAAAATTCTGGTTTGACAAAGATGCCAAAGGTGGACCAACGGTCTATCCATATGGTGAAAAAGACAAAGCAGCAATGGGCTTCCCAGTTGTCTATTTGTATGATGAAAGTTGCTATACATCGCTGTATGCACGAAAGACAGAAAATGGCGTTGCAAGTTTCATCACACTTGGTGAGTTGCTTGAATTGGCAGACCCAACAAACCAAAACTATTGGGTGATTGGTGGCAAAAAATATCTCAACCAAAATGTAGGCTTGTTTGCAAAATATACAACATTCACGGGTGCAAAATATGTTGATGATTCAGGAAAAACCATTGATGGAACAATAAAACTGAATCTTTCGGGCAATCAACTTTCAGTGCTTGGAGAATTTAGATTTGCAGATTTCACAATTCTTTTCAATTCGCAAATTTCTTCAATGTTTGAAGGAGGTTTCCAAGGTCGATTGTTTGGTGGAGTTGTTGGTGCAAAAGTCAAAATCAAAAAAGTTGGAATTGCCAAATTGTTTGAGTTTGAAAATTCTCAAATGTATGACCTCACAACGATAGAATTTGTCTAAAAAGCGTTTCATTTCCTAATCAAACGACATTGATATAGGAAATGATTATTACAATCAAATTGACATTGACTATGATAATGACATTGTTACAAAGCAACAGAAATTGATTTTTACAACGATATTGCGACAAAACAACTGAAATTGGTTTTTACAACGACATTGTGACAAAACAACTGAAATTGGTTTTTAAAACAACAATGTGACATTCCAAATTGAATTTGGAATGTCACATTGCATTTTGCCTATTTCGTTGACATTGGCAATTAGAATTTTTTTGTATTGGACGATTCAATGACTCATTGTCGTTGAGTTTTTCAAAAGTTAGTTTTGGTTGTTGGAGGCTGTGGAAGATTTGTTGTCAGCATGCTTGAAACCGTGGTGGCAACAAATCCTTTTTCTTTTGCAAACTCCAAAATTCGAGGAAGGGCTTCAAGTGTTTTTGCAGTTGGATGCATCAAAACAAAATCGCCACCTGACAAATTTTTTGTTGCTCGATTGAAAATCAGTGTTGAGTCTTTGTCTCGCCAATCAATTGTATCTCTTGACCACAAAATGACTTCATAGCCAAGTTGTTGGCAAGCAAGTTGCATGTTTTTTCCAAATGAACCAGATGGAGGTGCAAAAAGTTTTGTTGGTGGCAAATTGCAAGAATTGATGATTTTTTCAGTCATCTTGATTTCTTTCAAATTTTCATCAACAGAAAGTTTTGCATGGTCTCGATGTGTATAGCCGTGGTTTGCAAGTTCAGAGCCTGAGGCATAGATTTGTTGCATGAGTTTTTCATTTTTTTCTGCCCAAATTCCACCAACAAAAAAAGTGGTGGAAAATCCGTATTTTTCAAAAATACGCAACATAGGTTCGACGAATTCTGTCCCCCAATAGACATTCACCATGAAAGAAACTTTGTTTTGGGTTCGGTCACCAGAGCGATGAATTTTGTCGCTTTCAGTGAATGTTTCTGTTGCAGTTGCAGAAAACAATGTGGAGCATAGCAAAATTGTCAAAGTTGTGAATATGAGGGCATTTGTTACAATCGCTTGTCGAAATTTGTTTTTCATATCACACTTTATGCCAAAAAAAATTATATAATGATTTGAAGTGGCAATTTTGTGATGTTTATTGCCTTGAAAATTGAAAATAATTATGCTAGTATGGTGCTTATGGAAAAAAAATATATTTTTGAAAATGGATTGAGATTTGTCTATGTTGAAAATTCAATGGTAAGAACAATTTCTCTTGGTGTCTATGTCGATACAGGTTCATGCAATGAATCTGATTTGAACAACGGTGTTTCACATTTCATTGAACACATGAATTTTAAAGGAACAACAACTCGTTCTGCTTTTGACATTGTCAATGAAGCAGACAGCATTGGTGCGCATATCAATGCCTTTACATCAAAATATCACACTTGCTATTACACAATTTCACTTGACAAAAATGTTGAAAAATGTGCTGAAATTTTGAGCGATTTATATTTCAATGCGACTTTCCCTGATGATGAAATGGAAAGAGAAAGAAAAGTCATTTTGGAAGAATTGTCTGAAAGCGAAGATGACCCAAGCGATGTTTGTTTGGAAAATTTGGCAACAATGGTTTGCAAGGGCAGTGTGCTTGAAAAAACAATTTTGGGAACAAAAGAAACTTTGAATGCAATGACTCGCCAACAACTTGTTGACTACAAAAAGAATTTTTACACTGCTGACAACACTGTCATTGTTTTGGCAGGGCATATTCCATTTGAAAAGGCTTTGGAACTTGTCAAAACCAATTTTGCTGACAAATTTGATGATACCAAATGTGTCAAAAATTCTGTTTCAAAACTTCAATATGTTGATGGTGGTGCATTTCAAAAAAAAGTTGCTGATTTTGAACAATGTCACATTGCAATTGCTTTTCCTGCCATTGACTACTATGACAAAAGGGACAAAAGCATTCAAGTTATGTCAAGAGTTCTTGGCGTTGACATGTCATCAAGATTGTTTCAAAAAATTAGAGAACAACTTGGCTTGTGCTATACAATAAACACATTTCTATCATTTTTTAAAGAAGGTGGAATGTTGACAATCTACACTGCCACAAATCCAAAAAACATTGAGGAGGCTTTGCGTGCAATTCGTGAAGAAATTTTACTTTTTACAAAAGATGGAATTTCAGAACAAGAATTGAACAAGGGCAAAGAACAAATCAAAATGGGACTTGTTGCAAGAGATGAAACTACAATTTCTTTGATGAGGTCTTTTGGAAGAACAATGCTTTTTGAAAATGAACTTTATGACATTGACAAAGAAATTGCTCTCATTGATGCTGTGACCGTTGAAGAAGTTTTGCAAGTTGCAAATGAAATTTTTGATTTTGACAAAGTTTGTGTCAGTTATGTTGGAAAAGATTCAAATGCTGACATGCTCAAAATCATCAAAGGAGAATGATATGGAAGAAAAAGAGGAGATTTTGGGAAAATTGGAAACAATTTTCAAAATGCAAAAATGTTTTGATGACAGCGTGATTGAAAGCAGAAACTTGCAAGACATCAAAATGGAAGAATGGATTCAAAGAGAAATTCTTGCTATGCTTTCTGAACTTTCAGAACTGCTTGACGAAGTCAATTTCAAATGGTGGAAAAATCCAAAAGAAATCAACATCGACAATTTGAGAAATGAACTTGTGGACATATTGCATTTTTTCGTTTCAATGTGTATCAAATCAGGAATGGACGCCAAAGAACTTTTTGAAAGATATTTGCTGAAAAATGAAGAAAACTTCAAAAGACAACAAGGCAAATCAGAAAAAAAAGGCTATGAACTTGATGAATTTGCAAAATAATTGCTAAAATTGAACCAACGCTTGACAAAAATCGGCGTTGGTTTGTTTTTTAGGTGAAAGACATAAGAAGTCACAGAGCATTCAATTTTCAAATTTTTAAAATTATTTTTGAATTTTGCTTGTCAAAAACGCAAAATCGAAAATTAAAGTTGAAAATTCAGTGTTATTATAATATAATTATAGTGAATAATTGAAAGTGCTAGAAAGGAAGTGTTTATGAACAAAGACAAACGCCAAAATTTATGGTTCGGAATTGCAATGGGAGGACTGCTGGTCATAATAGGACTGCTGTCTTTGCTGTGCGTTTGTGGATTGTTTTCGGGGGTTGGACAACTCGTCAGTTCTTTCCTTTTGGGAGCATTTGGCTATTTTAGTTATGCAATCAGTGTTTGTTTGATAATTTTGGGTTTTGCAGTGTCGTTTGGCATCAAAGTCAAAATGTCATGGTTTACAGTTCTGAAATTTGTTTTGGTGTTTTCAGTCGGTTTGTTGGCTGTTCACATTTACACTTCAAGCGCACACATTTTTGGCAGAAACTATGGTGAATATTTGAAATCTTGCTACGCCTCTCAAAACACTGCTGGTGGGGCAATGTTTGGTGTTTTGTCATATCCAATCATGAAACTCATGACAAATGCAGGGGCACTTGCATTCACAAGTTTGTTCTGTTTGCTTTTGTCCTTCCTTTGTTTTTTGCCGTCTTTGAAAAAAGAAATTTCAATGGAATCAAAAAGCAGAGATTTGAAAAAGAAAAGCAAATTTTCAAAGAAATTTGGAAATGATGATGGTGATTCTGCAAATGTAAATTTGACACAAAATTCAGATTTGCAAAACATGCAATATGGCAATTTCTACAATTCAGGTTTGCCACAACAAAACCAACAATATTTTCAACAAAATCAACAATATTTGCAATATCCAAACAATGTGAATCAACCAATGCAAGGTCAACAATTTGTTCAACCACAAAACACTACGCCAAACTTTGGGCAACCACAAAATATGCAATTCAATCCGTTTTTTCCAAATCAAAACGGACACATTGAAGATGAAAAAACAATAGACAAACAATTTTGTTCCGAAGGGGAACTTGCAAAAAAACTGCTTTTGTCACCTGATTTTGATGAAGATGCCTATCAAAAATACATTGGTTCTGCATCTGATTCTGTCATTGAAACAAAAGCACCATATTCAATGCAAAAACGCATGGAAATGGATGAAAAACTTGGAATCAAACGCTCGAAATCTGCAAGACTTTCTGAAACAATGAAAAGATATAACCTCGACAAAGAAGATTTGAATGATGACGAAGTTGTCTATGAGGCTGTTGCATATGACAAACCAAAAGATAAATCACCGTTTGGGGTTGCAATCATTCCTGAACAAACAATGCAAAACAGCATTGAAAAAACAGAAAAAATTGACATTCATTCAATCAACTTTGAAGATTTGAAAAAGGCTGAATTTCAAAGATATAAAAACATTTCTTCAAAAAAGGAAGAACAAAATTTCTTTGGCGATGACAAAACAAACAGAGAGAACATTCAAGCAAATCAACAACGCATTGAAAACATTTCAAGAGCATCAAAACCTATTCGTGATGAACTTGCAAACAATGATTCGATTGCAAACAAATTTGTTCAAAGCGAAAGAAAAGCAATGAGCGAGCAACCACCCGTTCCAACTTTTGACAACAATTCTAGCCAATGTGCTGACATGCAAGAAAATGGCTCAGTACAAGACAGACTTCGTGCTTTGAAAGAAAAACAACGTTTGCGCAAAGAAATGAAAGAACAACAAAAAGAACAAGTGAGTGCCTATGACAAAATGAATTCTGTCAAGGAAATTGCAAAAGAGGCAATTGAAAATCCACTCCACAGACCAACTGCTGTTGAAAAACCATTCATAAACAATGCTCCTCAATTCTATGGAGGAAAAGAAAAGACTTACAAACAAATTTCTGTTGAAGAAGAATTGAAAAAATCAGTTGTCAAAAAGCCATACATTGCTCCTCCATTGTCTTTGCTGAGCGACCCAGCACCTCAGGTTTCGCAAATGGAAGAACTTGAAAGCAAAAAACATATTTTGGTGAACACTCTTGCTTCGTTTGGAGTCAAGGCTTATGTTGAAGAAACCATTGCAGGACCAACAACTTCAATGTATATTGTCAAAGTTGAAATGCCAGGAAAAACAATCAATTGGATTCACACTTTGAAAAGCAACATTGAAATGAAAATGGAGGGCGAAGTCACAATCTATGCTCCATTGATTGGCAGAGATGCCATTGGTTTTGAAGTTCCAAACAAAATCAGAAGATATGTCAATTTGAAAGAAATTTTGAATTCACCTCAATTCAATGACAATCCGTCTCCAACAAATTTTGCAGTTGGAATTGACATCAATGGCGACATTCACACCATGGATGTTTCCGATTTGCCACACATGTTGATTGCAGGCTCAACTGGTTCAGGAAAGAGTTGTGGACTAAACTCCATCATCGTCAGCATGCTTTACAAGGCAACGCCTGATGATGTCAGAATGATTATGATTGACCCAAAATGCGTTGAATTGACAATGTATGAAGGCATTCCTCATTTGCTGACAAATGAAATCATCTATGATGTTGACAAGGCAATCAAGGCTTTCAACTGGTGTGTCAAAGAAATGGAAAGTCGAAATGCCATTTTTAGAGATGCAAAAGTTCAAAACATCAAGCAATACAATGCAATTTGCGAACGAGCAGGAATGCAAAAGTTGCCAAGAATTGTTGTGTTTGTTGATGAACTTGCAGACCTCATTGACAGTGGAAAAAAATCAATCACTGGGCCTCTTGACAAAATCGCAAGACTTGCTCGTGCTGCTGGAATTCATTTGGTTTTGGCAACTCAAAGACCATCGGTTGATGTCATTTCAGGAACAATCAAAAACAACTTGCCAACAAGAATGGTGTTTAGGCTTGCACTTGCATCTGACTCTCGAACAGTCACTGGGCAAGGTGGTGCTGAAAAATTGCTTGGAAATGGAGACATGCAACTTATGCTTCCAACCGAAACAATTCGTATGCAAGGAGCGTTTGTTGGTGGTTCGGAAATCAGAAATGTTGTCAAGTTTGTCACAGAACACAATGTTGGCTATTTTGATGAAGAAATTGAACAAGAATTCAACAAAGATGAAGAAGTTGAAGAAGAAAAAAATGATGACGCCAGAAGAAATTCAAGAAGAAACAAATTGCCGATTGAGTTTTTCAAAGGGCTTGAAATTGGTTTGCAAGGGGAACTCATCAGCAAATCAATGTTGCAAGGAAGATTTGGAATTGGTTTTCCAAAATCATCAAACATTTTTGAATCTATGAAAGCAAGAGGTTTGCTTGCCACAGCAGAAGGTTCAAACAAAGGATGCAAATTGTTGCTTTCGCGTGAACAATTTGACGAAATGCTTGAAGAGAGTGATTTTACACAAGAAGATTTGGACAACTACTTTGAGTGATTTACTTCGGAAGGAGCAAACATGGAAGATGTCAAGGTCAATGCAAATTTGAATGAAAATCAAAAAAATATTTTGATTGAATCAATGCGTAAAATTTTTGAAGTTTTTTCAAATCTTAATGCCACTGTTGAATTTCGAGAAGCGTTTTGTGGAAAGTGCTTTTTGCAGTTTTTGGTGGAAGATGTTGCCAAAACAAATTATAATGAAAGTATGATTGACAAATTGACCTACAATTTGGGTGTGTCTTTTGTCAATTCAAAAATCATTGTTTCGTTTGTGGACAACGGCAAACCAAATGTATTGCAAATTCAAATTCCAACAAAAAATTTTGAAAGTGTCGATTTTAAAGATGCAATTCAATCAAAAGAATTTCAAGAATCTCCAAAATCAGCATTTTTGGTTGGCGAAAATGTCAAAGGTAGAATGGTGGTTTGTGATTTTCAAACTCAAAAACACGTCATCATTGCAGGCATGAGAGAATCTGGAAAAACAAATTTTTTGAATGTTATGATTTCAAGTTTGTTGCTTAAAAACAATTCCGAAGAAATGAAACTTTTGATTTTTGACAAAAAAGGCGACTTGCATGGCTATCGAAACTTGCCACACATTTTGTTTCATGACATCGTCACAAACTTTGAGGACGCTGTCAAAATTTTTGAATGGGTTGTTGAAGAAATAAAATGGAGAAAATCTATTTTTGAAAGAAGTGGCTGTCGAACCATTGAGGAATACAACCGATATGCAAAAGTCACCAATCAAAAACCTTTTTCAGCAATTTTAATCATTGTTGATGAACTCCGAAATTGGATGGCAAATGAAAATTTCAAAAAATTGGTGCTTGAAAATTTGTCAATTCAAAAAATTGCAGATTTAGGGTTTTTCACAGCAATTTCAACTGATGACCCTGCACAAGATGTGTTGAGCGAAAAATTGAAATCAGTTTTTAAAACTAGAATTGTTTTGAAAGTTGACTATCCATTGAATTCACGAGTGCTTTTGAACAGAACTTCTGCAATGAAACTTTGTGGCAATGGTGATTTGATTTTTTATAATGATGCAAGCAAGGAATACATGCGTTTGCTTGCTCCAATAATTCAAGAAAATGACATAGAAAAAGTGAAATCTATTTTTGAAGAAGAATAAGGTCTTGATTGATTGAAAATAGAAAGAGAAAATTTTAAATCTATTGATTGAATGACGCAACTTTTATGATAATATATAGAAATGTTTTGAAGTGAATTTGTATGCAATTTTTTGAAAACAAAGATAATGTTTTAAAACTCAAAGAAAATTGTTATTAAACAAAAGGATAGGTTTAGGAAATAAAGAAAAAGTTTTTTTGAAAATTACAAATGGTTAATTTTACTTAATATAAAAATTCAATATAAAGTTGCAAAACAAACTGAAAACTAGAAAGATTGGACAAAGGAAGAATTTATGAAAATTGGTGTTGTGTCACTTGGTTGTGACAAAAACAGAGTGGATACTGAAAAAATGTTGGCAAGATTGGTGGGGGCAGGTCATGAATTTGTTTCAAATGAAAACGATGCAGAAGTTCTCATTGTCAACACTTGTGCATTTATTGATGCGACCAAGCAAGAATCGATTGATGAAATTTTGAATGCAGTTGAGTTCAAACAAAAAGTTGGGACAAAAATCATTGTAACTGGTTGTCTTACCGAGCGTTTTAGAGAACAAATTGTCGATGAAATTCCTGAAATCGATGCAATTTTGGGAATTGATGACTATGACAGCATCGTTTCAGTGGTTGAAAATTTGAAAAATGGCGAAAGACAAATTTGTTTTGGACAGCCTGACAAGTTTTTTTCTGAAAGAGTTTTGACAACTCCATATCACAGTGCCTATTTGAAAATTGCCGAAGGTTGCAACAACCATTGCACCTATTGTGCCATTCCTACAATTCGTGGAAAATATCGTTCTGAAAAAATGGAAGATTTGATTTTTGAGGCAAAAAAACTTGCTGATGAGGGTGTCAAAGAATTGATTTTGGTTGCACAAGATGTGACACGCTATGGCATTGACAGAAGTGGCAAATCTGAACTTATTGCGCTTGTTGAAGAACTTTCAAAACTCGATTTTGTGTGGATTCGATTGCTATATCTTGAACCTGAAATGGTTGATGATGAGTTGATTGACTACATTGCTTCAAATCCAAAAGTTTGCAAATATATGGACATTCCTTTTCAACATGTTGATGATGTGATTTTGAAAATGATGAATCGTCACACAACTGAAACCTACACAAAAGAATTGGTGAAAAAAGTCAAAGAAAAAGGCATTGCAATCAGAACTTCGTTTATTGTTGGCTTTCCAAGTGAAACATCAAAACAGTTTCGCACTTTGCAAAAATTTGTAAAAGACTACGAAATTGACTTTGCTGGTTTCTTTGAATATTCAAGAGAAGAAGGAACTCCTGCTGACAAACTTGACGGCCATTTGTCGGAAAAAGTCAAAAAACATCGAGCCGACAAACTAAGAAAAATTCAAAGCAAAATAATTGCAAAGAACAATCAAAAATTGGTTGGTAAAATTGTCAAAGTCATATATGATGGAATAGATTACGACAGACAAAAGTTTGTTGGAAGAATGGAATGTCAAACGCCTGACATAGATTCAGTGGTCTATTTTTCATCACAAGAGCCTGTCGAAATTGGGGAATTTTATGATGTGGAAATCATTGGCTATGATGGCATTGATTTGGAGGGAAAAAAATGAATGTAGCAACAAAAGTTACTTGTGCAAGAATGTTTTTGATTGTTCCTGCAATGTTGTTTTTTGTGTTGGCATATACACTGCCAACATATTTTACGCAGTTTTTGATTGTGTCGTGCTTTATTTTTTCGTTGCTTTCTGCAACGGATTTTATTGATGGTGCGATTGCAAGAAAAACTCACACAGTTTCCGATTTGGGAAAGTTTCTTGACCCATTGGCAGACAAAATTGTCGTTGTGGCAATGTTGTTTTTGCTTTCTTGGAAATCGTTTGTTTTGAACAGTGATGTCTTTACAAACTATGCTGATTTGATTTTTATTCTTTGTTCTGTTTTGGTCATTTCTCGTGAACTTGCAATTGGCGTGTTCAGAGCGATTGCTTCAAACAAAGGCAGAGTCATTGCAGCAGGAGTGTCAGGAAAAATCAAAACTGTGTTTTTGGATGTTGCCATTGCAGTGTTGATTGTTGCACCATTGCAACCTTTGTTCTATTGGTTTGGACAAATTGCATTTTACATTGCAACAATTTTGACAGTTTATTCAGGAATTCACATGATTTTGAAAAACAAAGACATCATTTCTGACAAAATCAAACCTGAAAACAAAGAAGATTGTCAAATTGAAATTTCAAATGATGAAGTTGAAAAAAACGATTTAGAAAGCAAATAGTTGAAGTTGAAATTGTGAACGATGATTTCAAAAGAGGAAAAAATGATTGAATTTGTCAAAGTTTGTGGACTTTGCAAAATTGAGATTGAATTTAGGCTTAACCAATTTAAAATGAATGAAGTCCAAATTTTTGTTGAAGAAAACAATCTTGATGGAAAAATAATTTTGCAATTTGAAAAAGAAAACTATCTTTTGGCGTCAAAACTGAAAAGTAGAATTTGTCATGCCTTTTCTGAAAACTTCTATTCAGCGCAAGACATTGAAATTGGAGAATTTGCTGGAAAATTGCTTGTCAACAGTGACAAGATTTTGAGCATTGCCGAAAGTTTGACAGGTGGGGCAGTTTGTGCAACTTTGGTTGGCACTGCTGGAATTAGCAAACATTTGTATGAGGGAATTGTCTGCTATGACACCGATTCCAAAATGAAGCGTCTTGGTGTTTCAGAACAAACAATTCAAAAATTTGGTGCAGTCAGCAAAGAAACTGCTTTTGAAATGGCAAGAGGTTTGTTGCAAAATTCAAAATCAACCATTGCAATTTCAACAACTGGACTGGCAGGTCCACAACCAGATGAGGGCAAACCAGTTGGTTTGGTTTTCATTGGCATTGGCACAAAAGATTTCATCATTCCATTTGAACATCACTTTGTTGGAAACAGAAATCAAATTCGTGAACAAACCAAAAACATGGCATTGTTCTATTTGATTCGATATCTGCAAGGAAACATTTTGATGGTTTGATTGATGCACGATGAGTTTTGGATATTCGTGCAAGATTCTATGATTGATATGAAGTATTTTTGGAATATTCTTAAAAGATGGTCTAAGTGACTGATGGCGTTTTTGGAATGTGTTTAGAGTTGCTATGATTGATAATGTTGTCTTTTTGAAAATTCTTAAAAGATGGTCTAGGTGACGGATGGTGTTTTTGGAATGTGTTTAAAGTTGCTACGATTGATGGCTAGGTTTTGTTGAAAGGATGAGAAGACAAACCAAAATTTGCAAGTTTTTTTCAATATAAAATCGCAACTGTCCAATAAAATGAATTGTTAAACGAAAAAATATATGTTATCATATGTTCACAAAAGGAGATTGAATTATGGCAGAATCAAAGGATAAAGTAAAAACAAAAGCCGAGGCTTTGGAACAGGCTTTGGCACAAATAGAAAAAGCATATGGTAAGGGTGCAATCATGCGTCTTGGCGAACATGAACATGCCGAAGTTGAAGCCATTCCTACTGGTTGTTTGACTTTGGATTTGGCACTTGGCATTGGTGGAATTCCTAAGGGAAGAATCATTGAAATCTATGGACCAGAATCTTCTGGAAAAACCACAGTTGCTTTGCACATCATTGCTGAATTGCAAAAATCAGGTGGAACAGCAGCCTTTATTGATGCCGAACACGCTCTTGACCCAAGTTATGCTCAAAGACTTGGCGTTGACACCGAAAATCTTTATGTTTCGCAACCTGACAATGGCGAACAAGCATTGGAAATTGTGGAAACATTGGTCAGAAGTGCTGCCGTTGATTTGATTGTTGTTGACAGCGTCGCTGCATTGACTCCACAAGCCGAAATCGATGGAGAAATGGGTGATTCACACATGGGATTGCAAGCAAGACTTATGTCGCAAGCATTGAGAAAACTCACTGCTGCAACGGGCAAAAATCGTGCAACAATTGTTTTCATCAATCAACTTCGTGACAAAGTCGGTGTGATTTATGGCAACCCTGAAACTACAACAGGTGGCAAGGCATTGAAGTTTTATGCCTCAGTCAGAATTGATGTCAGAAAGTCCGAAGTTTTGAAAGATGGTTCTGAATTTATTGGCAACCATGTAAAAGCAAAAATTGTCAAAAACAAAGTTGCTCCTCCTTTCAAAGTGGCTGAATTTGACATTATGTATGGCACAGGAATTGCTAAACAAGGTTGCATCATTGATGTTGCTGTTGACACAGGAATCATTCAAAAAAGTGGTTCATGGTTCAGTTATAATGATGAAAAAATTGGTCAAGGAAAAGAAAAGGTTGCAAAGTTCTTGCAACAAAACCCTGACATTCAAATTGAAGTTGAAGAAAGAGTCAAGGCAAAACTTTCAGCCAAAGAAGATTAGTTTTTTTGAAAAATTGTGAAGTTTGTTTTCAACTTTTTGTCAAATAATCAAAAATGTCTGTGAAAAAACAATAAACATAAACAAAAACTAAAACAAAAAAGAAAACTAAGACTATAAAATTGTTCTAAACTGAAACTATAATTGAACTGACAGCAAAAAAAAATATTGCAAGCAAAAAAAATGCTAAAAAATCAAAATGCTTAGCAAAACAAATTTTGACAGCAAAAATCTATAAAACAAAACTCAAAACACTATATTATAATTATATATTGTTTTTTTGTATCAAATGAAAAAATTCAAAATAAATGAAAGTTTTCAAAAATGAA
>CAYPVP010000011.1:0-29340 GCA_964414205.1 uncultured Bacteroidaceae bacterium
GAAAAATTCTAAGTTTTCGGCAAAGGTAGGAACTACTATGTTTTTGTTGTTATACTTTTTCACTTCTTTTTTGTGTTACTCTAAACTTCCTTTTTGCTTTCGTTTTTGTGTCTTTTCTTTCAATCTTGCTTTTCAGTTCAAGTATTCTGTTGTTTTTTTGTAATTTTGTTTAACTTTTCGCTTTTTCAAAATTTTATTCTAAATCTTCTTTTCTAAATTTTGATTTTAAACTTAATTTTTGAAATTTTGCAAATCAAAAAAAATGATAAAAAAAACAACACAATGTTTCAAAGTGTTGTTTTCTAAAATTTTATTAAATGCTCTATTTGTTCTTTTGAATTTCAATTTAGCCAAGGTTTTTCAATCAGCCAAGAATGATTTTTGTGAGTTCAATTGGGTCAACAATTTTGCCGTCTTGATAGACTCTCATGTTGCCACTTGCGATTTCATCAATCAAAATGACTTCATCATTATTATATCCAAATTCAAATTTGATGTCATAAAGGTCAAGATTTTTTTCTTTCAATTTTTCAGCAACAATGTTTGTGATTTGAATGGTTTGTTTTTTCATGTCATCAAACATAGATTGGCTCATGATTCCAAGAACATCCAATGCTTCTGATGTGATGAGTGGGTCACCTTTTTCATCATCTTTCAATGTAACTTCAACATATCCACCGTCAAGTGGTGTTCCATCAGCAATGTATGCACCATATCTGCGAATAAAACTTCCAGTTGCAACCAAACGGCAAATCACTTCAACACCTTTTCCAAACACTTTTCCTGGCAAAACTTCCATTGTGGCATTGTCAATGTCAGCAGAAACATAGTGTGTTTTGATTCCTTTTTGTTTCAAAAGTTCAAAAAACATGATTGAAACTTGAAGATTTGCTTTTCCAATTCCTTCAATTGTCAAACCAACTGAATTTTCGCCTGGGTCAAAAACACCGTCTTTGCCTGTGCAATCATCTTTGAACTTCAAAAGCACATTGCCATTTTCAAGTTCAAAAACATCTTTTGTTTTTCCTGTATAAAGTTTTTTCATTGTGTCCTCCCGAAAAACGGAAAATTTTTATATATTTTTTATAGCACATTCTATTGCTTTTTGCAAATGTATAAACACAAAATTTGGAAATAGTTCACAAATTTTTGCAAGCAAAATCATCAACTATTTCGCATTTTTCACTATACTGCATATAAATTGACTTTTTTAAAAAATTTGTATATTCTTTTATAACAAAGGAAAAGTCCATGCTAATAAATTTAAAAAACACAACATTTGGCTATGATGCCGAAAATATTTTTGAAAATGTAAATCTCTCCATAAATTTGAAAGATAGAATTGGTTTGATTGGAACAAATGGTGCTGGAAAAACCACGCTTTTGAAATTGATTTTGGGAGAATTGTCGCCAAATATTGGTGAAATTTCAAAAAAAAGCAATCTTTCAATGGCATGTTTGAAACAAAACACAGGACTAAATTCAGAAAAAAGCGTTTATGATGAAATGAATTCAGTTTTTGACTCGGTTCACAATGCTTTGAGAGAAAAAGAACAAATTGCATTTGAATTGTCAAAGCATCAAGATTCAAGCAAAGAATTTTCTGTGTGTGCACAAAAACTTGCAGAAATCGACTCCTTTTTGTATGCAAAAGATGCCTTCAATGTCGATGTCAAAATAAAAACCATTTTGAATGGAATGGGGTTTCAAAATTGCTATTCTCAAATTGTTTCAACGATGAGTGGTGGTGAAAAAACTCGACTTGCACTTTGCAAATTGTTGCTAGAAGAACCAGAACTATTGATTTTGGACGAGCCAACAAACCATCTCGATTTTCAAACTTTGCAGTGGCTTGAAACCTATTTGTCAACCTATAAAGGTGCAATTTTGATTGTCTCACATGACAGATATTTTTTGGACAACATGGTTTCAAAAATTTGGGAACTCGAAGACAAAGAAATTTCATCCTACACTGGCAACTATTCAAAATTTAGACAAACAAAAAAAGAAATTGTTGCATGCCGACAAAAAGAATTTCAAAAACAATCTGAAAAAATTTCAGCAATGAAAGAATATGCCGAAAAAAACATTGTCAGAGCAACAACATCAAAAAGTGCAAAATCAAGACTTCACCAACTTGAAAACATCGAAATTTTGGAAAAACCAAAAACTTTTCACAAAACAGCAAAGTTTAAATTTTCAATGGACTATGAAAGCAACAAAATTGTTTTGACAGTTGAAAATGCTTCTCTGCAAATTGAAAACAAAGTTTTGCTGAGTGACGCCTCTTTTCAAGTCAAGCGACAAGAAAGAGTTGCAATCATTGGTGCAAACGGTGCTGGAAAATCTACACTTTTGAAAGAAATTCTGTCCAGAAAAAACCGAGCCATTCGTTTTGGAAAAGATGTCAAAACTGCCTACTATGACCAAGAAAACCTCAATCTTGATTTCAACAACACAGTCATCGATGAACTTTGGGGAAAATTTCGTGGCAAAACTCAAACAGAAGTGCGTTCTATTTTGGGAGGCTTGTTGCTTGATGAAAACGACATTCAAAAACAAATCAAAGTTTTGTCAGGTGGCGAAAGAGCAAAACTTGGCTTTGCACTCATCATGGCAGACACTGCAAACACTTTGATTTTGGACGAGCCAACAAACCACCTAGATTTGGAAACCAGGGAAGCATTGGAAGAGGGTTTGAAAAATTTTGATGGAACAATCATTTTTGTTTCTCATGATAGATATTTTTTGAACCAAATCGCAACAAAAATTGTGGAAATTGAAAACAAAACAATCAAAGAATTTGTTGGAAACTTTGTTCAATATGAAAAACAAAAAAAACTTGAAAACGAACAAAAACTCGAACTTGCACTTGAACAACAAATTGCAAAACCTATTTCAAAATCTAATTCATATTTTAGAAGTGCAAAAGACCGTAGCCAAGAAATAAAGCAAAAGCAACATCTTCAAAACCTTGAAAAAAGAATTGAAGAATTGTCAAAAAAAGAAGCCGAACTTTTTGAAGAACTTGCAAAACCAAGTTGCTATGAAAATTTCAAAACAACAAACGAAATGCAAAGAGAAATTCGCAAAGAAATTGACACACTAGAAGAAGAATGGATGTCACTTGTTGATTGAATTGCAATTTTGTTTTTAAACTGCTCTTTTGATTGTTATTGTATTATTTCATCACAAGTATTATAATTTTAATAATATTACATAAATTAGGAGGTGTCTATGCCAGAATATATGATTTGGATTTGGCTCAGCATTCTTGTTGTCAGTGTTCTCATTGAAATTTTCACAATGGACATGACTTCAATTTGGTTTTCAATCGGTGCTGTCGTTGCAATGATTTTGAGTGCATTCAAAGAAGTTCATTGGGGAATTCAAGTTGGCGTTTTCTTTGCAATTTCAATCATTTGCTTGCTTGCCCTAAGACCATTTGCAAAAAAATTCTTGATGAAAAAAACTGAGGGAAAAACAAACATTGAGGAATTCATTGGAAAAAAAGTAAAAATGATTACACAATGCGATTTTGACAATTTGGGAACAACAAAAATAAACGATGTTGTTTGGAATGTCAAAAGTGTTGATGAATCCGTTTTGCTTCAAAATGAAATTGTTGAGATTGTTGCAATAAAAGGCAACAAATTGATTGCAAAAAAAATTGAAGCAGTTGAATCAACAGAAAAATTGGATGTTTAAAACATCAAAAGGAGTATATTATGCAAAATTTATTAGCAATTACATCAGGAGGAACAGTTGCAGCAGTTGTGTTTGGCGTCATTGGAGCAATTCTTGTCATCTTGCTTTTTACAGGAATTCGTCTTGTTCGCCAATCAACAGCAATCACTGTTGAAAGACTCGGAAAATATCAAAAAACACTTGAAACAGGTTTGCACTTTGTTTTGCCACTTTTTGACAGAACATCAAAGCCAATTTCTTTGAAAGAAAGAGTCGCTGATTTTGCACCACAACCAGTCATCACAAAAGACAATGTAACCATGCAAATTGACACTGTTGTTTACTTTCAAATCACTGATGCAAAATTGTTTGTCTATGGTGTTGACAATCCAATCAGTGCAATAGAAAATTTGACAGCAACAACACTCAGAAACATTGTCGGTGATTTGGAACTCGACCAAACACTGACATCACGTGACACTGTCAATGCAAAAATGCGTTCAATTTTGGATGAAGCAACTGACCCATGGGGAATCAAAATCAGCCGTGTTGAACTCAAAAACATTTTGCCTCCAAAAGACATTCGTGAAGCAATGGAAAAACAAATGCGTGCTGAAAGAGAACGCCGTGAATCAATTTTGAGAGCCGAAGGCGAAAAGAAATCAAACATCTTGGTTGCCGAAGGTGAAAAACAAGCAAAAATTTTGAGAGCCGAAGCAAACCAACAAGCAAGAATTTTGGAAGCAGATGCCGAAAAATCAGCAACCATTGCCGAAGCAGAAGGTCGTTCAAAAGCAATCAAACTCATCAACGATGCAATGCCAACCTCGGCATACATCACATTGCAAGGCTTTGAAGCATTGAAATATTTGGCAGATGGTCAATCAACAAAAATCATTGTTCCATCTGAAATTCAAAATGTCACAGGGCTTTTGACATCGCTTGCTGAAACAGTGAAAGAAATTCCAGCAAAAGAAAAGAAAACCAAATAGTTGATTGAAATTCAACAAAGCAAAAAAGCGCCATTTGATTTCAAATGGCGCTTTTCATTCAAGTTCAAGATAGTCATCATAGTTCATTTCTTTGTCAAAAATTTTCGTTCCATTTTCAATTTCAATGATTCTGTTGGCTACTGTTGCAGTGATTTCTTCATCATGTGTTGCAAAAAGCATTCCACCCTTATAGTTTGTCATGCCCTTGTTCAAAGCAGTGATTGATTCCAAGTCCAAATGGTTTGTTGGTTCGTCCAAAATCAAGAAATTGCCTTGTTGGAGCATCATTCTTGCGAGCATACATCTAACCTTTTCTCCACCTGAAATGACTTTTGCTTTTTTCAATGCTTCTTCGCCTGAAAACAGCATTCTTCCAAGCCAACTTCTCAAAGTTTCTTCATAGGTTTCATTGGTGAATTGTCCAATCCATTGTGTAAGGCTCAAATCACATCCATCAAAAAATTGAGAGTTGTTTTGTGGCAAATATGCAGGAATGATTGTTTTTCCCCATTCAATGCTTCCACTGTCGGCTTGATCTTCTCCCATCAAAATGTCAAACAATTTTTCAATCGCCAAACTGTTTGAAGAGATAAAAGCAATTTTGTCATCTTTTTGAACGGTAAACGAAATATCTTCAAAAAAGCCTTTTTTTGTCAAGTTTTTCACCGACAAAATTTCACGGCCAATCAATTTTTCAAATTTGAAATCAATGTATGGATATTTTCTTGATGATGGTTTGATTTGGTCGATTGAAAGTTTTTCAAGTGCTTTCTTTCTTGAAGTCGCTTGTTTAGATTTGCTTGCGTTTGCAGAAAATCTACTGATGAATTCTTGAAGTTCTTTTGCTTTTTGTTCGTTCTTTTTGTTTTGGTCACGAAGTTGTCTTGCAGCAAGTTGACTTGATTCATACCAAAAGTCATAGTTTCCAACATACATGTTGATTTGACCAAAGTCGACATCACAAATGTGTGTGCAAACATTGTTCAAAAAGTGTCGGTTGTGGCTGACAATTATGATTGTGCTTTCAATTTCCATAAGATAGTTTTCAAGCCAGCGAACAGTTTTGACGTCCAAGTTGTTTGTAGGTTCGTCCAAGAGCAAAATGTCAGGCTTGCCAAACAAGGCTTGCGCCAACAAAATTTTGACTTTTTCTTTTGCATCAATTTCACTCATCATCATATATTGATGGTCTTCTGGAACTCTCAATGCGTTCAACAAAATTTGTGCTTCGCTTTCTGCTTCCCATCCACCAAGTTCAGCAAATTCACCTTCCAATTCACCTGCCTTGATTCCGTCTTCTTCGTTGAAATCAGGCTTCATATAGAGTTCATCTTTTTCTTTCATGACATCAAAAAGGCGTTTGTGTCCAAAAATTACAGTGTCCAAAACTGTGTAGTCGTCAAAGGCGTTTTGGTTTTGTTGCAAAACTGCCATACGCTCAGTTTTGTCCATTGTCACATCGCCCTTGTTTGGTTCAAGGTCGCCAGAAAGAACACGCAAAAATGTTGACTTTCCTGCCCCGTTTGCGCCAATAACGCCATAGCAGTTGCCTTTTGTGAATTTCAAATTGACTTCTTCCATCAATTTTCGTGAACCGAATTGAACAGATACATTGTTTACTTGTAGCATTTTATCTTCCTAAATAAGTATTTATATATAATATTGTTTCCATTGTAGCAACAAATCAAAATTCAATCAAACAAATTTGTATGCTTTTTGAAAATCAATCTTCATTTAATCTTCAAAGTCGTCATGTTTGCAAAAACAACTTTTGTCATTTATGTCATCAAATTTTGAGTCGCCCTTTGCTTTTTGAAGTTCACATTGCAAAAATTTTGACAATGCTTCTGTGTTTTCGACAACTGAACTTTCAAAGGCTTGAATTTTGCAACATGTCAATTCTTCAAGCAAATCACTTCCAAAATTTCGACCAATCACAACATTGATGCCTTTGATTTGCAAAATGTCAGCAATGAATCTAGCACCGTTGAAACAAACATCAATGCTTTCAATTTGTTTTGCTTTGAAGTTTTGAAAATTGATGAAGCCTTTGTCATCTTTTTCTTTGGTGTCAATTTCATTGCACTTCAAAAATTTTGCACAATCAAATTTTTCAAAATTTTTCAAAATGTCATTTTCGTTTTTGTCTTCATATTTTATCAAAAAACATTCAAAAACATCAAAAGTTTCTGCTCCTTTAAAGCAATTTGCAACAATTCCCTTTGATGAACCAACAGCAATTTTCATTTCATTCTCCTTTTCTTATCATAAAATTATATCATACATCGTCCAATTTTTCTTCAATTTGATGTGCAAAATTTGATTTCGTGCTAAAATGCTTTCATGGAAAACATACGCATTTTAAATTTTGTTGCAAAAACCAACGGCACTGTGGAAGCAAATTTGAAACTTGTCAGTGTTTCAACAAGCATTCAAACATCTTTGAGAAAAGAATTTGGGCTTGTTCGTTGCGATGTTGAAGGAAGTTTGCAACCAATTCGACTTGTTGACAAATTGCAACAAGGACAACATTTTCAAATTGTTTTGAAAGATGAAATTGTTCGCAAAATTTTGCCCTATGACTTTCCATTGAAAATTGTTTTTGAAGATGAAGATTTGGCAGTAGTTGACAAACCATGTGGACTCGCTGTCATCTCCACACACAAACACTATGCAAAAAGTTTGGAAAACGCTCTTGCAAACATTTGGGGCGACTTTGTCTATCGCCCAGTAAACAGGCTAGACAAAAACACATCAGGCTTGATGATTGTTGCAAAAAATGTATATGCTCATTCTCAACTTTCAAAAACGCACATTGCAAGAGAATATCTTGCTTTGGTGGATGGAATTTTGAATAATGATGGTTTTGTTGATTCTCCAATTGGAAGACCAGACCCAAATTCAGTTTTGCGAGGTGTCATGCAAGATGGAAAGCCTGCAAAAACATTTTTCCAAACAGAAAAAGTTTTCAACTCGCACACTTTGGCAAAAATTCAATTGACAACAGGCCGAACACATCAAATCAGAGTTCACATGGCATCAATTGGTCACCCATTGTCCAGCGATGAACTCTACAACCAAAACAAAACTCCTGTCACCCTTTTGGACAAAACACAAATTTTTCACCATTGTTTGCACAGTCACAAAATTGAATTTTTGCACCCCACAACACATAAAATGATGAGTTTTGAAAGCACTTGTCCATTTTGTGAAATTCTTGATTGAAAGGCTATTTTTATTCTTTTTGTCAAACATTTTTCAACAATGCAAATGCAAGAAACACCAATTCTATCATGCAAATCAAAAGCAGATGAAGCAAATCACAACTACGCTGAATTTTTCAACTAATGCTAGGCATGACAACAATCTTTCATTCATAAACGGAGATTTTTTCAATATCAAAAGTTCTCACTCATACATCAAGGCAAACATTGTTTGCCAATCATTGTTCGCCAATCATTGTTCGCCAATCATTGTTCGCCAATAAAAGCATGGTTTCACTCACCATTGACATCAAACATTTTTTGTCTGTTGAACTATACTTTGAGAAGTGATAAAATATTTGTTGAAAATACAACATAAAATTAAACGAGGAAAAACTATGGCATATATAATTGACAAAACAAAATGCGCCGAATGTGGCTACTGTGAATATCTTTGCGTTTTTGATGCAGTTTCGCAAACCAATGAAGGTTATTTTCAAATAGACACCGAAAAATGCAAAAGTTGTGGTCAATGTGCAGAAGGTTGCATTGCTGATGCCATAACATTTGACAAAATGTCAAAACGCATTCAAAAAGTTGAAATCGACAAAACGGCTTGCATTGGTTGTTCATTGTGCAGTCGAAATTGCAAAGTCCACGCCATCACAGGTGTCATCAAATCGCCATATGAAATTGACCAAAAAAAATGTATCCATTGTGGGGTTTGTGTTTCAACATGCAAGAAAAATGCAATCAATGCAATTTATGAAAACTAACACATAAGGCAAATTTAACAAAAGAATTGCAAAAGACAATGTGCCAAAAACGCTAACTGAACTGCAAAAAGAAAACTTTTCTCAATTGAAAAAAAACATGATATGACTTTTTCCACAAAATCATATCATTTTGAATCAACAAAAACAAAATTATCAACCAAATTGAAAAACTAAACTGACAAAATAAACTTCAAACTATTTTTTCAAACCCAATTATCATAGCAAACAAAAAAATTAAAAAAATAATACAAGTACAAAAACAGATAAAACAACTTAATAAATTAAATAAACAAAATAAAACAAATTCATTTTGCAACAGTTCTAATCGGAACTGTTGTTTTCTTTTTTCAAACATCTTCTATGATTGCAAGTTTCACAACCACACCACCCATCTCCACTGCAAAGTTCAAAATCTCCACCTGAAATTTTCAATGGCAAGTTTTCCACGAGCATTTCAGAAAGTTTTTTCCTTGCTGATGTATAGATTGCTTGAACTGTTGTTCTTGCAACACCCAAAAACTTGCCTGCTTCTTCTTGCGTCAATCCTTCATTGTCAATCAAACGAATTGTTTCATATTCATCAATCGTCATTTCCACAACACGACTGTTCTTTTTGCAACCGTTCGGAACAAACTTATCATTTGCAGGCAAATCACAAACTCTGCGCCATTTTTTTGGTCTAGACATTTTCTCTCCCAGATTATTTTTCTATTCTACAATTTTTCAAATGAAATTTGATTGTCACCCAAAACCAAGTTTTTGCTTTGGCTTTTTGCTTTTGCTTTTGCTTTTGCTTTGGCTTTTGGCTTTTGCTTTTGCTTTGGCTTTGGCTTTTGACTTTGGATTTTGGATTTGGCTTTTGGCTTTTGGCTTTTTATTTATTTTTTAACTTTTATCTTTTTGCTATTTGCAAGCAATCACAAATTTTTTTTGATTTTAAATTTGCAAAATTTCTTTCTCAACAAATTTGGCAAGTCCGTCATCATCAACCGATTGGCAAACAAAATCTGCTCGTTTTTTCAGTTCACGATTTCCATTGGACATGGCAACTCCAATTCCTGAAAAATCAAACATTGATTTGTCATTTTCCGAATCGCCAAAAGATACAATTTCATTTTTTTCAATGCCATATTTTTGAGCAAGTGTTTCAATTGCTGAACCTTTTGAAACGCCTTTTTTTGTATAATTGAGCAAGTATTTGTCGCAAAGTCCAATTTCAAATTTGTCTTGAAAGTGTTTTCTTGAAATTCTTTTCAAATATTCAATATATTTTGGGTTGTATGACCCAACAATGACTTGGGCAACTTCCATCTGCAAAACTTCTTGTTTGAAAAAGTCCCTGGTTTTGGAGATTGGACAATTTACATTTCTTTTCAACAATTTTTCAATCTTTCCCATGTGGCTGACAATCAACTGCGAAGTGTCGGCAAAATATATGTGATTAGATTTTAATTTCAAAAAACGCAAAATATCTTTCAACTCATCAGAAGACAAACATTTTGAATTCAAAATTTCTCCTGTTTGCAAATCATGTATGATTGCTCCTTGATTTGTGATGACTTCTGCTTTCAGTCCCAAATTCTTTGCATATGGAGCGATTCCAGCATATGGTCTTGTTGTGCAAATTACAAATTTTCCACCACCATCGACAAATTTACGCATCGCATTTTTAGTTCTCTCTGAAACATTCTTTTTTTTGTCACAAAGTGTATTGTCAAAATCTGAAACAATCATTTTGCATGTCATTTTTGCACTTTCCTCCAATTCTAAAATCGTAACTACTATATTATAACACCAAAATGTTTTTAAAAACATAAAAGTTTTGTTGCGCAATCAAAAAAACTTGCTTTCGCAAGTTTTTTTTGGCACTATCTTGGCACTATCAATATTTTTGAAAGTTGACAAGCAATTTGCAATAAAACTCAACAGCCTTGCAAACTGATTCTTCAAATATAAATTCATTTGGGTTGTGAACAGTCGATATAATTTCATTTGTCATTATCAGTGGAGCAAAGCGAATCACCGTGTCAACAACATTTCCAAACTGTCTAGCATCTGTTCCACCAAAAATTATAAACGGCGTTGGTTCGGTTTCTTCAAAAACTTCAACAACTGTTTTTTCAATCAGTTTTACGCCATCAGCATTGAAGTCAGTTGGTTTTGGAGCAATTCTGACATTGTCAATTTTTGCTTCTATGCCACATTTTTTTGCATATTCAACAATTTTTCTTGTCAAAATTTCAATGCCATGATAATAGGTGCAAAGAACATTCATCACTTCATTTCCATTTTCATCAACACTGAAACGATAACTTGGAGCAACCATTGCTCCACCTTCTTTGCTAAATTTTGGAAGCAATTTTACAAGAAGATTTTTTATCGAGTCAAAATGTTTGAAAATTCCTTGCATAGGTGACTTCATTTTTGGAGTCATTCGCTTGAACATTTCTTCAACTTCGGCAGGAAATGCGTTTTGAACAAATTTTTGTTTTTGCACTTTCTTTTTGAACTTTTCAAGTTTTTTTGCGTCGCCTTTCAAAAACAGTTTTGAAGCACTTCTTTCGCTCATTGCAATCATTGCAAATCGTCCATCAATAAAACTCATAGGCTGGTCAAGAACTGCACCACCTTCATCAACCAACAACGCTGGTTTTATGTTGTGGTCTGCAAAATATTTTGCCATCAAAACAGCATCTTTTCCACCAACTTCTTCTCTTGACGAAGACAGCAAATAGACATCTGATTTTGGTTTGAACCCATCATCAATCAATTTTTCAACTGCTTCCAAAAATGCACAGAGCGAACTTTTGGTGTCAGCCGTTCCTCTTCCAAAAATTTTTCCGTTTTCAACATCACCACTGAATGGTTCTCTGCTCCAATCTTGTCCTTCAACATTTGCAACATCCAAATGGCTCATCAAAGCAATTGGACTTTTTTGTTTGTCTTCTCCACGCCAAACAATCATCAACCCACCATCAAATTCATCAACAAATTCGCAAGTTTTGACAATGTTTGGAAATCTATTCTTTACATAAGCATGAAATTCATCAACACATTTTGTTCTTTCATCATCTGAAATTGAAATTGTAGGAATTTTTACCATTTGTGACAAAGTTTCTACATATCTTTTTTTATCAAATACACCCATTTTTTTCTCCTCGAACAATTCAATAAAAAGTATAGCAAACTTAATTTACTAAATCAATGCTAATTGTAAAAATATAGCAATTCTTATTTTTATTGTACTTTTTGTTTTCTGTTTTTTAATTCACTTCTTATTTTCAGTTTTCGATTTTACTTTTTGTATTCCGTTCTTGTTTTTCGTTTTCGGTTTTTTTTGTTTTCATTTATTCTTTTCGGTTTTCATTTTCGGTTTTCAAATCTGGGTTTTGGTTTTTTAATATCATTCTCTTTCTAAACTTCAATTATATTTTTTGCTTTCTATTTGCAATTTCTACTTTCATTTTGATTTTCAATTATTTTTTTTGCAATATTTTTTTCAATTTCAAATGTTGCACAAAAACAAATTTTTGTTTACAATTTTTTTTTACCATTGACACAAGCCAACTTTTTTTATATACTCCTATTATAAAATTTAGGAATATATTATGGCAAAAAAACAAATGACAACAAGCAAAACACTGCAATATTTTGCTTGTGACCTTGCAAAAGGTCTTTTCACTGGTATGGTTGCAAACTATTTGGTCTACATAATGTTGCCAAAGGCTGGAAATCTTTCAATGACTCCTTTACTTCCAGAATCAAAATTTTTAGGATTCTTGACTGTTCTTTCCATTATCACTTTGATTTCAAAATTGGTTGATGCTTTTTCAGACCCAATTGTCGCAAACTTGTCTGACAAATCAAAAAATCCAAGAGGACGCCGAATTCCATTGATGCAATGGTCGGCAATTCCATATGCGCTGTGTTGCTGTGCGATTTTCTTTGCGCCTTTTGCAGAAAAATCTGTTGGAAATGCTGTTTGGGTTGGCATTTTTATGGTTTTATATTTCATATTCTACACAATCTATTCAATTCCACAAAGAGCCCTTGTTCCAGAAATTATACCTGATGAAAAGCAACGTGTCACTGCCTACACAATCAGCACAATTTTCTTTATGGGTGGAAGTGGCATTGCATACACGGCAGAATTTTTGGTGAGTTTCATTGTCAAAAGTGGCATGGCTGAAATTTGGGCATGGAGAATCATTTTTGGAATCTTCACCTTGATTGGAATTTCACTTTTGCTTTTGAGTGCGTTCTGCATGAAAGAAAAAGATTATGTAAACGATACAAAAATTCCGAATGAAAACTTTTTCAAATCATTTAAAATTGTTGTAAAAAACAAACAATTTATGATTGCAACATTTGCTGATTTGTTCAACTACATTGCAATGGCATTTTTTCAATCAACCATGTTCATCTATCTCAGCGACTTGCTAAACTTGCAATCAGGTCAATCAATGTTTGTTCTGATTCCTGCAATTGCAACAGCAATGCTATTCTTTCCAATCATTGTCAAAGTTGCAAAAACAAAATCTAAAAAAATCCCGTTGCTTGTTGCAAGTGCCTTGTTCACAGTCTTGTTTGGTGTCATCTACTTTGGTGACATAATTTCACAAACGGTCAGTCCTTTGGTTGCAGGAATTGGCATGGGACTCATCATTGCCTATCCATTTGCAGCAATCAACATCATTCCACAAACAATCATTGCAGACATAATTCAAGAAGACACTTTGAGAACTGGCGCAAACAGAGAAGGAATTTTTTCAGCAGCAAAAACTTTTCTTGAAAAAGTTGCCTATGCAGTTGCATGGTTGCTTGTTCCAATCATTTTGTCGATTGGTTCAAATGATTTTGGTGCAGCAAGAACTTTGTTTGGAATCAAATTGACAGGACCAATTGCAGCATTTTTCTCATTGATTTCTTTTGTAATAATGCTTTTCTATGATGAAAAAAATGTTATGAAATCACTCCGTTCACTACGCATGAAACAAAAAATTGAAAATGGTGAAATTGTTTCGCCTGAACTCATGCTTCAAACCTCCGATGCCAACAATGAAACAATCAATCTTTTGGCAAATGTAAGTGAAGAAGAAAACGAGTTTTGATTGCCTAAAACAGCCAATGAAAAATGGTATAAACAAGTTTCAAATTAAAACAATACAAATCAAACCAAAAAAGCCCCACTCATTTGAGTGGGGTTTTAATTTATAATGCAAATAAATTTCAATAAAAAAAATTCATAAACTATGTTAATTTTAAAATTTTTGAAAAAATGAATGGCAAATTTTTTAAAATAAAATTGTTTAAAATAGAATTGCGAATCAAAACTAAAAATGCTAAAAAATAAATTACTAAAAAGAAATGTAAAAATGTAAATTCACATAGAATATTAAGACATTTTTGCATGGTGTCAAATTGGAATCACGGAATAGAACAACAAACCTCCACATGCTGACAACAAAATGATAAAAATAGGATGCAAAGTCTTGCCTTTAAATTTTATGAACGACACAATAAACAAGCCTACAAAAAGCCCTAAACCAATCCAATCTACATTTTGCAACTGTGCAATTTTGAATATAGAATCGATTGAGAAAATGACTTGCAAAAACAAGCCCAAGAAAACAGAAAACAACAGCCCCACAACTCCTGCTCTGACTCCACCAAAAACTTCTTTTACAAGTGGCTTTTGCATCTGCTTTGAAAACAATTTTACAATCAAGACGATGATGACAAATGAAGGCAACACCACTCCCAAAGTGGCAACCACACCACCTGCGATTCCTGCAACTTCAATTCCTGCAAAAGTGGCGATGTTGATTGCAAATGGACCAGGAGTGCTTTCTGCAATGGCAATGAAGTCAATCATCATTTCATTTGTAAGCCAGCCTTTGTTGACAACTTCTGTCATAATCAAAGGAATCATTGCTTGTCCACCACCAATTGTGAACAAACCAATTTTGAAAAAAGTCCAAAACAATGACAGGAATATGTTCATTTTTCATTTCCTCCATCATTTTTGTTTTCAGATTTTTCATCTCTATGAAACTTTTGACAAAGTGATGTAGATTCATTTTTGTCTTTATTTTTTGAATTAGATTTTAACAATTTATGTTTCACGTTATCAGTTTTCAAATCTTCTTGAATTTTGACAACATTCGCACCTTCAATCAAGTTTTCAATGCAAATTTGTCTTTCCTGTTGTGCGTTTTCAACTTGCACCATAAGATTGCGTTTTTGTTTGCCTGAAATTGAAGCATACAGCAACATAAAAACAAAAATTCCAAGCAAAATGTAAATTACATTTATGTTTGAAAAAAATGACAAACAAAATGTAACAACTAAAATTGGAACTGAAATCCAATCTTTTTTTACAGTTTTGAGAAATTTGATGACTGCTTGTGCAATCAAAACCAAAACTCCAACCCTGACACCCTTGAACGCTCGAACAACCCATATGTTTGTTTTGACAACATCAATGACATAGGACAACGCAAGCACAATCAAAAAAGCAGGCAAAACAACACCAAATGTTGCAACAATTCCCCCGAAAATGCCACCTAGTTTTGTCCCTAGAAAAGTTGCAATGTTGATTGCGATTGCACCTGGTGTTGACTCACCAATCGCAAAAATGTCCAGCAATTCTTCTCGTGTCAGCCACTTTTTTTTGTCAACAAATTCTCTCTCAATCAAAGTGAGCATTGCATAGCCACCACCAAAAGAAATTGCACCTATCTTGAAAAAGGTGAAAAATAGTTGCATCCAAATTTTAAATTTTTCTTTTATTGTTGGTTTCATCGTTGCATCTCTGACTAATTATAAACACATTTTGCGTTTCTCTACAATGCTTTTTTCGTATTTTGCAAAAACATAATTTTAAAATCTGATGCGAATATTTTCCAAACATCAAAATTTCTATAAAATCAAAAAATTTATACTGAAAACGCAATTTCTTTGCAAAACAAAGCAACTTGCAATTTGCAAAAATGTTTGCCTAGAAAAATATTCTGAAAAAAGTTTTTCAGCCATTTTTACAGCATTTTTTATAGTGATTTTTGCAAGGCTATTGCAACTAGAAACCGACTTGCAAAAAATAAATTACTAGCCTCAAAATGGCATAAAAAATAATGCCCGAAAGCATTATTTTAAAAACATTTCTTGAAAATCATTCCACGAATGCAAATATATGTCTGCCAAATTTTCAATTTCAGTTTTGAAATTTCGTGATGATTCATCTTCTATGGCAACTACTTTAAACCCTGCTTTTTTTGGTGTTTTGACTCCAAAAATGGTGTCTTCAAAAACAAAAACATTTTGTTTGTCAAGATTCATTGATTCCAATGCTCTCAAATAGATTGTGGGTTTGCTTTTGTTTTGTCCAACTTCATCACAGGTGAAAATTGTGTCAAAGAAATCAAAAATTCCTGTTCGCTTCAAAACCAATTCCACAAGTTCTCTTTCGGTTGCAGTTGCGATTGTCATTTTGATTTTTTTGCTTTTGAACATTTCCAAAGTTTTGAAAACACCTTCTTTCAATTCAAATTCAAATTCATAGAATCTTCTCATGTGGTTTTTCAATTTCACAACCAAACTTTCAGCACTGTCATCAAGTCCATAGGTTTCAATGATATATTTTGAAGCGTCCAATGTGTGCATATGGGCAATCTTGTCATTGAAATTTTCTTCAACTTCAATTCCCATAGATTTCAAAAAATTTGCCCCCAAATTGTCCCATTCTTTCATCGAATCAATCAATGTTCCATCAAGGTCAAAAATTGCACCTTTAATCATTTTTTAGCATCTCCTCAACTTTCATTGCCAATTCTTTTGTTTCGCTAGCAATGTTTTCTGCACCAAAAATTGCTGAAACGACAGCAATTCCATCAATTCCACTGCCAGCAAGTTGCATCAAATTGCTTTTTGAAATTCCACCAATGGCAACAACTGGCATGTCACTTGCAAAGCAAATTTCTTTGAGTTTCTCAAATTTCATCACATCGACATCAAGTTTGGTGTTTGTTGAAAAAACTGCACCACAACCAACATAGTCTGCACCATTTTTTTCTGCTTCTTGCAATTCGTTCAAATCATGCACCGACACACCAATGATTTTGTTGTCACCAAGTTTCTTTCTTGCACAAATCAAGTTTTCATCTGACTGTCCAATGTGAACGCCATCAGCATCAACTGCCATGGCAACATCAATCTCATCATTGATTACAAACGGAACATGATGTTTGTCAGTGACTACTTTCACTTTTTTTGCAATTTCAACAAATTCTTCAAATGAACAATTTTTTTCTCGAAGTTGCACAAATGTTGCACCATTTTTTACGGATTCTTCAACTTGTTCTTCCAAAGTTTTGCCATTCAACCAGTGTCTATCAGTCACAGCATAAAGTTTAAGCGATTTTCTATCGAATTTCATATTTTGCATCTCTCTCCAATTTTTCGTCTGTCAAAAGGGACATTGCATCAATCAAATAGGTTCTAAAAGAGCCGAGTCCTGCATTTTCAAGTTCGCATTTTTCGTGAGCAATTTCTCCACAAATGCCCATAGCACAAACGCTACATGCAGTGGCTTTCAAAACCTCAGTTTTGTTTGCCCCAACAAATGCACCAACCACAACTGTTGACATGCAACCACTTCCTGTAATTTGCGCCATATCACTGTGACCATTGCGAATGATATATGCCAAATTTTCATCTGCAACAATGTCAATTTCTCCACTGATTGCAACAACCGTTGAAAACTTTTTGGCGAAAGATTTTGCAAATTTCACCGATTCAGCCAAGTTTTGTTCTGACACCAAATCAAGCAAGTTTGCATCAACGCCAACGGTTTGTCCGTTCATTCCAAACAATGCTTTGATTTCTGAAATGTTTCCACGAACAACCGTAGGTTTCAAATTCAAAATTTCTTCTGCCGTTTCATCTCTAAATTTTGTTGCACCCGCAGCCACAGGGTCGAAAATCACAGGCGTGCGTTTTTCATTTGCAACTTTTGCACATTCAATCATCGCTTCTTTTGACATTTGATTGATTGTGCCAATGTTCAAAACGACAGCACTTGCCACTTTTGCCAAATCAACGGCATCTTGAACATAGTCAGACATGGCAGGAGTTCCACCACATGCAAGGGCAATGTTTGCACAATCATTGACAGTGACATAGTTTGTTATGCAATGACAAAGTGGTTTTGATTGGCGAACATTTTTCAATATATCTTCAAACATAATAACACCTATATTTTTACAATTCCTAAATGTTTTACAAAATAAAGTTGCGAGCAAAAATCTATTCTTGACAACCTTTGCTCGCATTTCACAACTAAATATTTTTTGAACCTTTTCCTTTTTCAGAAAGCATTTCAACCTTTTGTCCATCAAGAATCATGTTTGTAGTTCTCACTGCGCACATTTTTCCACACATTGAACAGGTGTGTCTTTCCGAAGGTGGAACGCTTGCAAAATATGATTCAGCCTTTTCACGGTCAAGCGCATAGTTGAACATTTCATCAAAGTCAACTTTCTTTCTTGCATCGCTCATTTTGTTGTCAATGTCTCTTGCACCCTTGATTCCCTTTGCAATGTCGCCAGCGTGTGCAGCAATTTTTGCAGCAATGATTCCTTCTTTGACATCACTCAAATCAGGCAAACGCAAGTGTTCAGCAGGTGTGACATAGCACAAGAAATCTGCCCCAGCAGTTGCAGCGATTGCTCCACCAATAGCAGATGTAATGTGGTCATATCCTGGTGCAATGTCGGTGACAATTGGTCCAAGCACATAGAATGGAGCGTTGTGACACAAGCGTTTTTCAAGTTTCATGTTTGCTTCAATTTCATTGATTGCCATGTGTCCAGGGCCTTCAACCATGACTTGAACATCTTTTTCCCATGCACGTTTTGTCAAATTGCCAAGTTCGATGAGTTCGCCAATTTGTCCTGCATCAGAACTGTCATCAATGCAACCAGGTCGCATAGCGTCGCCCAAACTGATGGTAACATCATATTTTCTCAAAATTTCAAGAACTTTGTCATAGTGTTCAAAAAATGGGTTTTCGTTTCCTGTCATAGCCATCCAAGCAAAAAGCAAACTTCCACCACGGCTGACAATGTTCATTCTGCGTTTGTCTCTCATGAAGCCTTCAACAACTCTTTTGTTAATTCCAGCGTGAATTGTGACAAAGTCTACACCGTCTTTGGCATGTGCTTCAACAACTCTCAAAAAGTCTTCGGCAGTGATTTCAAGCAAGTCTTTTTCAAGATAGCCAACTGCATCATACATTGGAACAGTTCCAATCATGGCAGGTGATTTTTTTATCAATTCTTGACGGAAAGTGTTTGTCTTTCCATAGTTTGACAAATCCATGATGCCTTCAACATTAAATTTGAAAGCCATTTCTGCTTTTGCCATTTCCATTTCATAGTCTTTTTTGTCACCTGAAATTCCAAGATTGACATTTATTTTTGTTTTGAGTCCTGAGCCTACGCCTTCGGCAGACAAAGACGTGTGCAAAATGTTTGCAGGAATTGCAACTTGTCCACAAGCCACCAATTCCATCAATTTTTCAACTTCCATATTTTCTTTTTTTGCGACAGTTTCCATTTCAGGAGTAACAATTCCTTTTTTTGCCGCTTCCATTTGTGTTGCATAGTTTCTCATCAGAGCAAACCTCCTTTTTTATACAATTCATAAAAGTGATTGGTTGGTCCACAACCTTTTCCAATTTCGAGAGCGTGTTCAATCGCCATCGTAACATATTTTTTTGCGTTTTCCACTGCCACATTCATCGTTTGTCCATTTGCCAAATTTGAAGCAATGGCAGATGACAAAGTACAGCCAGTGCCGTGCGTGTTTTTCGTTTTGATTCTAACATTTTCAAATTGCCAGAATTTTTCTCCGTCAAAAAGAATGTCAATGGCATCACCATCAAAGTGCCCACCCTTGACAAGAACATTTTTTGCACCCATTTCAGCAATTTTCAAGCACGCCGTTTTCATGTCTTCAATGCTTTCAATTTGCATTTTTGCAATGCATTCTGCTTCTGGAATATTTGGTGTCAAAAGTGTTGCAAGTGGAATGACTTTGGCAATCAATGTGCCAATACATTCAGGATTCATCAATGCACAGCCATTTTTTGCATACATAACTGGGTCAACAACAATGTGTTTGGGCTGATACTCAATCAACTTTTTTGCAACAACTTCCATGCACTTTGGTGTAGACAACATGCCCACCTTGACTGCATCAACTTTGATGTCTTCAAACACTGCATCAATTTGGTCTTCAATCATTTTTGGTGAAACATCTTCAATTGAAATCACCCTTGCAGTGTTTTCTGCAACAACCGAAACAATGACACTCATTGCAAAAACTCCATGTGCTTGCATTGTTTTTATGTCTGCTTGAATTCCTGCTCCCCCACTACAATCTGAGCCAGCAATCGTCAAAGCCGTTTTCATTTTTACCTCCACAACAAAAAAAGTGTTTTCCGAAGAAAACACTTTAAAATTCAAGAATTTTTTTTGCTTCCTTCAATGGTGTTAACCAACAGGTTCAAAGGGTCAGGTTTTACCTTCTCAACTCTTTCGAGTTCCCCTGCAAACTATAAAATCATTCTATCATTTTGACAGCCATTTGTAAAGGCTTTTTTGCTTTTGCGTGACATACATCTGAATTCATCATTCATAAATTGCAATCAATCCAATTGCACACAGTGCCATGGCGACTCCAACAATTCCGATTGCAATGTTTGCAATGCCATCAAAGTCTACAAAATGCGAAAATGGAGGAGTTTTAAATTCTACTTTTTCCTCAATTTTTGCTTCATTTGTCAATTTGACAACATCACATGTTTGATTGCAAACAGCATTTTGAAAGTTTTCTTTTTTGGTTTCAACTTCACTTGTTTCACTCACCAAAACTGTTTTTAAATTTGCTCCAATTTCACGGTCTGCATTTATACTTGCAATCACGCCACCTGAAATTATCAGTGTCATTGCCAACATAAAAATTGACATAATTTTTGTTTGAACTTTAAAATTTCTTTTCATTTCTTTTGCTTCTTTTCTCATCTATTTATACTCCTAAAAGATTTTTGCAATTTTTCAATGATGTTCAAAAAAAAGACTAGCATATACGCCCGTCTTCTTGCCACATTCATTGTGTGCCTATTCTATAAATTCAAATGTTAAAAGTCAAAGATTTATGGCATCAATTTCAAATGTTTTACCCAAATTTCATAATCATACACATAAATTACACAATTCTCACAATTTCAACTTTAATTTTCGCTTTGTTTTGTCACTTTTCAAATAAATTCATCAACATTTTTGAGATTATCAACAATTTTCGTAAACTTTGTTTTCAAATTGTTTGCAATTTGCATACTTTTTTGCACAAAAAATGTCAAACTGCATTTTTCAACAATTTGACATTTTAATTTCAATTTTTCAATTTAGAATACAAAATCAATATTTCACATCTTCTCTCACACCATATCTTTGAATGATATAATCCATATCTTTGTCGCCACGACCTGACAAGTTGACGAGAATTGAACCTGTGTTCATTGTTTTTGCCATTTTCATTGCATATGCCACTGCATGACTGCTTTCAATTGCAGGAATGATTCCTTCCAATCTTGACAAAGCAAAGAATGCGTCAATGGCTTCATCATCATTGATAAGGTCATAGTTGACTCTGCCAATTTCTTTCAGCAAAGCATGTTCTGGGCCAGAAGATGGATAGTCAAGACCCGAAGCATTTGAATAGACAGGGGCAGGTTCTCCATTTTCATCTTTCAACATAATGCTGTTGAAACCATGCATAATTCCTTCTGTGCCAAAAGTCAAACTTGCAGCATGGTCGCCAAGTTTAGGTCCTCTGCCAAGAGGTTCAACACCATACAAATTGACTTCTTCATCACCAATGAACCCACTGAAAATGCCCATAGCATTTGAACCACCACCAACGCATGCAACAACATTGTCAGGAAGTTCACCAGTCATTTCCAAAAATTGCGCTCTTGCTTCAACACCAACAATGTGTTGAAAATCTCTGACCATCATAGGAAATGGATGTGGTCCCATGACAGAACCAATGCAATAGATTGCAGTTTTATATTCTTTTTTGTAGGCTTCAAAGGCTGAATCGACAGCCTCTTTCAATGTTTGAAGTCCATGAGTCACAGGAACAACTCTTGCACCCAAAATCTTCATTCTTGCAACATTTGGGGCTTGCTTTTCAATGTCGACAACGCCCATATAAATGTCACATTCCATGCCAAAATAGGCTGCCGCTGTTGCAAGTGCAACACCATGTTGTCCAGCACCTGTTTCGGCAATCAATTTCTTTTTGCCCATAAATTTTGCAAGCAATGCCTCGCCCATGCAGTGGTTGAGTTTGTGTGCGCCTGAATGATTGAGGTCTTCTCTTTTTGCATAGATTTGAACATTGCCAATGCTGTTTGACAAGCGTTTCAAATGAGAAATTGGTGTTGGTCTGCCTTGAAATTCTTTTCTTATTCTACGAAGTTCAGCGATGAATTCAGAAGATTTTGCGATTGTGAAATAAGCATTTGTGATTTCATCCATAGCCTTTTGAAGTTCTGGTGAAATATAACTTCCACCATATTTGCCAAAATAACCTTTTTGGTCAGGATAATTTTTGAAATAGGTTGTATAATTTACATTTTTTGTTTCCATAGTTAAAGTCTCTCCAATAATAAATTTTTTATTGAAACCGAAGTTTCCACAGTAAAGTTCAATTTTTGAAATTTTGCCATCGAAACTGAATTTTTTCAACTTTTTTCATATTTACCTCATTGCTTTTGAATTTCAAGAATTCAAAAAGAGCATACTAAATTCGTCTTGGGACGAAATCAATATGCTCCGTGGTGCCACCCAAATTTATAGTCAATGACTACCTTGTTGAAGAACTAACATTCTCCTTCCTACTTACGCAAGGATTCTCGTCAAACACTACTCACAAAATCGCTTTTGCATTTGCCCTCAGCAGTCCATTCACATTTGCCGTGTCCCTTTGTTACACCAACCCAAAGTTCTCTTTGCACACAGACACAAGTGCTACTACTCTGCCTCAACGGTTTATCGTTTTCTTTATGCTATCACGCATTTTTTTTGTTGTCAACAAATTTCAATTCTAATTTAAAAAGAATTTTTGATGAAACATTTTCCAATTTTTTTGATAAGAATTTTTCCGATTTTTTCATGAAACTTTTTGCATATTATTGATGAACTTTTTCAATTTTTTTTAGAAAGTTTGCCATACAATCAATATGGGTAGGAGATATCATTCAATAAAACGACATTGAAACGCTTTGCTTTTCATAAACTCATAATTGTAGTTTTTGGTCAATGTCCAGTTTTGTTTTCAATGGGACAGTCCCAAATTTCAATTCCTTCAAAATCTTCTGCATCAGCCAAAAATTCCAAAATTGATGACATAGGAATTGCATAGTTCATCATCACTGCATCTTTTCTGCCACGGGCAACAAGTCCAATCATTGCACCATTTTCATCAAAAACTGGGCCACCAGAATTTCCTGATGTAACAGGAATGGTCATCATAAAAAATTCATTGTTGCCAACTTTTCTTGCTCCATCACTGACAATTCCTTCCAAAATGCAAGTTCCCTCACCTTTGCTGTTGCCAATTGAAAAAATTTTTTCACCTGTGTTTACTTTTGAAAAATTCAATTTGATTTTTTCATCAATGTTTTTTTCAGTTCGCAAAAGAGCAAGGTCAAGTCTAGGATTTGCATAGACAAATTCTAGTTCATGACAATTTTTGCTATCACTTTCAAAACCATAAATTTCTTCTCTTAAATTCAAAATTCTGCCATCATCAGGTTTGACATCCATGATGACATGAGCATTTGTCAAAACATAGCCTTTTCCAGAAATCACAACACCACTTCCAACATTTTTGGTTTCTTCTGTTTCTGACACTATGTTGAAAACAAATTTGGAATTGACTTCAAAAATTTGTTTTGCGTCCAAATGGCTTTTTACAGCATTATTTTTTTGCAAAACATCTTTTTCCATCTTTTCGTTTTTTTCTTCTTTTTCAATTTCTTCTTTCAAAAACTTTTTTTCTGCTCTTTCCTTTTGCAATCTTGATTTTTGTTCAAAAATTTCCAACATAGAAAAATCCGAATCACAAGCATCACAATGATAGGCAAAAAACTCATTGCCATTGTCTTTTGCAACTCCAACAATCACAATTTCTTCCGAACCACAATTAGGACAATTTTTTCTTTCAAATTTCATTTTTAATCTCCTATTTGTTCGCCATTTTTAAATGCTTCAAATTTTTCTAATTCCTCATCAGTGATGACATTTCTTAAATTTGAAACAACTTCTTCAATGTCAAAATTTGAAACATTTTCTTCTTTTCCATTTTTAACGGCTCGCATATATGCCCTCATGACAATTTTTTGACAAACAGCCACAATGTCACCACCACCATAGCCATCCAATCTTTGAGCAAGTGCTGACAAATCAACATCAGCATCAAGAGGAATTCCATCAAATGCTTTTTTCACCATAAATTTTCGTGCTTTCAAATCAGGTGTTCCAACATAGATTTGCACATCAAATCTTCCACCACGAAGCATTGCACTGTCAAGCGCCCAAGGTCTGTTTGTTGCAGAAATCAGCAACATCATTTTGTTGTCCTTGCTTTTTTTGAAGCCATCAACTTTTGTCAAAAAGGTTGCAACAAATCTAGCCATTTCGGCATCAACACCACTTGTTCCATCACCTCTTTTGCTTGCGACACTGTCAAACTCATCAAAGAAAATGATTGCTTTTTCATTTTTTAGGGCTTGTTCAAACAAACGGTCAAGTTGCTTTGAACTGTCACCCATAAACTTTGAAATCAAATCTTGACAATTTACAACATAAAATTCTGCATCAACTTCCCCAGCAATGGCTCTTGCAATAAACGTCTTTCCTGTGCCAGGAGGTCCATACAACAAAATTTTTCCACCTGCGTTGATTTTATATTTTTTTGCAATTTCAGGATTTTTTTGTGGTTCAATGACTTTGTAAACAATTTGTTCTTTCACATCTTCAAGTCCTGCAACGTCTTTGAAAGAAATTTGATTGGTTTTTGGTTCAGGCTTAAAATCAAATTCTTCCACGCTTTGCGAAACCATTTTTGGTGCATTGTTTGGCACAACTTTTTGCGAACAATTCTTTTTTACAAAATCAAGAATTCTTGCCGTTTGTTTGTGATAGTCCATTTTTACATCATAACTTTTTGACTCAACTGAAATTTGGTCTGCAATTTCTGCTGCTTTCAAAAATGCGTCTCTTGCCCCTTGAATGTCGCCACTTGCAAACATTTTTTTCCCTTGGTCATAAAAACTGTTGTATGCCTCAATTTTTGGTGCGTTATTCATTTTCTCTCCACTCAATTATCGTTGTGTTTGTTGATTCTTATGGCAACAACCAAAGTTAAAACCCAAATGACAAACAAGACTACAAACGGCATAAATTTGCCAATTGCCAAACATGTTACAAACGGAATTGTAAACAAAATCCAAAAAAATGCAATGAAAAAACTTCCAATAAAACTACCAAATTTGCTTTTCTTTTTTTGTTGTTGAAAAGGGTTTTGAACTGCATTTGTCCCATTTTGAGAAAGTTGTTGTCTTGCAACATCTCTCACCCTTTGCTGTTCCATTTGAATTTTTTTTGCCTTTTCAATGCGTTCAGCATATTCTTGAATGTTTTCTTGATTTGTTTTGTTTCTCTCAGCAGGATTTATTTCATCAAATGCTGATGAAAAATTGTTGTCAAATTTGACATATGCCGAACTTTTCACTTCATCTTTTTCAAGTTGTTTTTCACTTTTTTTGTTTCCAACAACTTTTTTTACATTGGCAATCAAAGTGTCCAAATAGTCAAGTTCTTCGGCATTGACACCTTGAACGGAGTGTCTGCCAATTTTTGGCATGTCATAGGCATTCATTTTGAAAAACACTGGCACAAATGAATTTGCTTTGACAGAATTGTCCATTGGGTCATTGATTCGGTCAATAAATCTGCTCCATTCATTTCTAACCCAAGTTGAATTTACATATTCTTCTTTCGTTCCAACCAAAACCATCATTTTTGCAGTGTGCAACGCCTTGAAAATGATTGGTTCATATTCTTCACCAATTCTATTTTTCAGTGTTTCTTCTGCAAAAAACACCTTGTATCCTTCTTTTGAAAGTCGATTGTAAATTTGTCTGGCAATTCTGCTGTCAAGAGTTGAATATCGATTTTCATCAAGTTTTTTATAACTTATGAAGACATCAAATTCTTGTTCATTTGCCATTTGATTTTCAATTTCTTTCAACAAAAAATCAATTTTTTTGGCTTGCGATTCAGCAATTTGCTTTTGCTGAAAGTTGCACAAATCAACATAGTGCAAATACATTGTGTCTTCAAAAATAGATTTGAAATTTGCACGATGACAAACTGGAACAAATCTTTTTTCACTTCCACGTTTTTCTTCAACAAGTTCAATGCCATATTTTGAAAACAAATAGCCTTCATATGCTTTGAGTTCATTTGAGTCTTTGCTCAAAATCAATTCATATGTATCCATTGCCTTGTCAAAATCACAACACTTTCTTTCAAGATAAGCCTTGTCGAGCAGTGTCAAAATTTCGATGGCTTGTTTTGGTTGAGGAAGAACAATTTTTGCACCACAAGAACGGCATTGTCCAATGCCCCTCATCGAGTCAATTTCAACAATTTCCGTGCTTCCACAATCATTACATCTTAAAACTTGTGTTGTTCCCATATTTTTTTCCTATATTAAATAATTTTGTTTTTTTCTTTTGCAATTTCATCTGCCAAACTCATTTCAACATTTGAAGACGGCAAAACTTGACCTGTAATTTTTGAGCGAGCAGCATCAATCATTGGTCTGACAGAAGCAATTTCTTCGGCACTTCTTGCCTTGTTTGCAGGGTTAGAACGCTTCATAACACTTGACATTGCTTTTTGTGAAATGTTTATTGAACGCATATACTTTGCAATTTTGATGTTCGCCTTTTGAATCTTTTTCAAATTTGGCATTTGGGCTTTTCCATTTGCCATTTTGTCAAGTGCATTGACAGCCATTGCCATGTTGACAGCAATCGAATTTGAAACATTGATGATGTCAAAATTTGCTTTTGTCTGTGTCAAACTGCTTATGACATCATTGAGTTCGACAAGAGCATTGACAGAAACTTCATAGGAAGCAGTGTCGCCATTGATTTCTGCTTCTGCTGCAATTTTGGCATATTCTTCCCTTTTCTTTTTCAATTCGTTGATTTGGTCATTGAAAATTTGCATTTGCTCATCTCTTTCCATTTGAGCGACAATTTCTTTTTCTTGTTTGGTTTTATAAAATGCCATTTGCTTTTATCCCCCTAGATTTCAACATTTTTCTTTTCGTTTTCAACTGCAACTTTTTGAAGTTCTTCGGCCTCGACTTCAAAATTGTTTTTTTCTCTTTCTCTTTTCATCAATTCTTCTTTATATCGCATTGCATCATCATTGACGACAATTTGCTCTGTTCCAAGACCAAAAATTTTGTCATCAATCATTTTTGTTTTTTGCGAAATTTGTTTCAAATCGTCTTGCATTCTTTTCAAAATTGAAACTGCTTTGTCGGGTTCTGTGATGACTGATTTCAATCTTGCCACATTGAGCAATGCCTTTGCTTTTCCAATTTCATCAACTGAAAAATCACTTGCTACAACAATTTCATTTGCCAAAGACAAAATAATGTCCAGTGTGTTGAAACAAGATGAATAACTTGCTTTTCTGATTTCATAGACATTCAATTTGCTTTTTGTTGCTGTGATTTGGCGATACAAGTCATTGATTTTTCTTTGGTTGTTTTCTGAAAGCATTGCCCTGTCAAGTTCTTTCAAGTCTTTTTCAATGTTTTCAATTTCACGGTCAAGTCGCTTTTCGTTCAACACAAAATCACTTTTTACAACTCCAAGTTCATCAAGGCGAGCATTCAGTTTTCTTCTTGTTCTGTTGACTTTTTGTTGCTCAATTTGAAATTCATCTTCAATGTTTTGATTTTCACCGTTCAGCAAAGATGTCCACATTGAAAGTGCATATTCCAAATTGTCACTTGCAAATTCAACACGACCAACAAATCTGTCGTCCAAAGTTTGTTTCATATCTTCAATGTTTTTCTTCGCATTTTCATAGACTGCAAGCACATTTTCTTCGCCAAGTCCAATTGTGTTTTCAAAATCTTCTGTGGCAATTTTGAGAGAAGAAACAATAATTGCAATCAAATCTTTGTCCAAATCAACATTGAATTTTCCTTTTTCGCAACGAAAAATCAAAGATTTCATCATTGAAAGAACTTCATCTTTCAATTCATTGTTGTTTTTTACAGATGGCGTATATTTTTTCATAGTTTCTCCTTAGTCATTGATTCTTTCACGAATCAATTCCAAATCATCTTCATTGACATGAATTCCATCAACAGTCAATTCAACCAGTTTCAATCCATAGCGTTCAAAAACTTTTTCTTCCAAAAGTTCTTTCAACATTTTTTCACGAATTTCCGAAACCAACGAACTGATTTCAAAAACTGACACTCCTGAATTTGCAAAATATGAACTCAAAATTGGAATTCCAATTGTTTTGATGACTGAAATTGTCTTTTCTCTGATTTTGTCGCAATCAATGTTTTGTGACATTGAAAACGAAGACACCAATTTGACATAATCATCAATTTTTATGCTGTAATGTCCATTTGCTCCAACACGATAGGCTTCTTGCAATCTTTCATTGTTGACTTGAATGTTGCCAAAACCCCAAGGCATGTCAATGACCGAATTCATTTTGACAAAGGCAAATTGAATTTTTTGATTCAAACATTCCTTACCATATGTTGAAACCAAATTTTTTTCATCGCACGCATTTGTTCTAAAAATTGGTTTGCCTGCATTGTAGGCAACTGCAATGCAATTTGGTGCAACAGAAATGTAATGATTTTTTGAAATTTCAAATTCATCGGAAAACTGCACAAAATCTTTTGAATCTTTCATTGAAACTATGATTTTTTTCATTTCGCCCTCACTTGTTTTTTTTGATGACTTCACACAACATGTCCAATGTTTCATCTGACAAATTTTCTTGTGAAAGAGCCATAAACAATTCTTTTTTCTTTTCTTCAAATTCACTCAAATTTATTTTCACCTTGTCACAAGAATTGACAACTGCTTTTTTAAGTTTTATTTTTTCTTTTTCAGAAACGACATAATTTTCAAAAATCGTTGCAATCAGTTCTTCGGGAATGTTGCGTTTGCCATTTTCAATGGCTGACAAATAGGAAGCAGAAATTTTCAATTTGTCTGCCATATCCTTTGCACTATCCCCACAATTTATTCTTATAATACGAAGCATCTTTCCAAATTCCGTAACCATGTATACTCCTTACTTTCAACATTGCTTTATTTTCAAATATTTTAACATTATTAGATTTGAAAGTCAACATTGATGTGAAAATAATTTACAAACTTTGAAAATATAATTTACAAATGTTGCAAATATATTATGCAATCTCGTGACAAACATTACAATCATCAATGCTCGAAAATAGTTTTGTTTCATGTCCAACTATTTATTTTTT
>CAYPVP010000012.1:0-2515 GCA_964414205.1 uncultured Bacteroidaceae bacterium
CATAAGTTTGATTTCAAGTCTTTTTTCAGATGTTCCCTTTCTTCTATGTTTTTTGAAAACACCAAATTGAATTCCAGCAACAAGTGCCCACAAAATTGCAACAATCAAGACACCTGCAAAAGATGTTGCGCCATAGATTCCATATTGATACCAATGAGCGCCATAAGCAATTGCAACAATCAACAAAATTGGAAAGCCAACAAGGTTGAGCAAAACTTCCAATGAAATTCCTAGAGCCTTTTTATTCATTTTTGCTCACCTCCAAGTTCTTCAATCAAAGATTCACGTTGTTTGCGTTTTTTGCTTTTGAAAACTTCGCCTGTACCTGCATATTTTTTGTGCAAGCCATCAAGGTAGTCAAAGAAATAGATGCTGAACACCATAAGTCCAACACAAATGTAGGCATAGAACTTTACTGCACCAGCAGCAAAAATTTTAGGATACCATGTGAGTTGGAAATCAAGTTTTTCCAATTTGTCAAGAGATATTTTTGCTTTGACAACGCTTTCTTGTGCAGCAACTGAATTTGAATCAAGAGAAATTCCAGTGCTTGAAATCAAGCCACTGATTGTTGAAGTGTAGAGATAGTCAGGAACAATTCCACGAATGAGGTCGGGAGAAATTGTTCCAGCAGGAATCAAATTCAAAATTGGTTTTAAAATGTCGCCCAAAGGAAGTTCAACCCCTGCAATGCTCACAACAAGCCCATCAGGGAAAGCACCTTCAACATTTGACACAATCGCCATGACATCAGCAACCAAAGTTTCTTTCAAAGTGGTTTTTATTGTCACTTTGTTTCCTGTTGTTTTGTCAATTCCTTCAATTTCAACTGGAATTGTCAAATCTATTTTTGCACCTTTAAGTTTTGCATATTGTTTGCCTTTCTCGCCATTGTTGAAATTGTCGATTGCAAGTTTTGCATTGTCACTTGCAAGTTTCAATACTTTGACATTTTCGTCATTTGCAGGGTCGGCTGAATCAAGTTTTGCTTTTTCATATGCTGTAAACTTTGTTTTGTAATCAGTTTGCAATGCTTTATATTCTGCTTCAAGAGCATCCAAAATTGGTTTGTTTGCATCAACAAATGCTTGTGCAACCTTTTTTTCTGCAATCAATTTTTCAATTTTTTCATATGTTCCAATTTTGTAGCCAAGGTTGTGTTCCTTGTCAGCATTGCCATACCATTCAGAATACATTTTGTTTAGGCTGTAAAGATTCATGAAGTTCTCTGTGTCTTTAATCAAAGTCACAACTCCACTTTTTGATGAATCTGTAAGTCCACGATTCCATCCTGTAACCGAATCAAATTCCCAAACATCAATTTCTTTTGAAAGTTGAGATTTTGCTGTGTTATATTTTGGCTTCTCAACCCATTGAAAAATGGTTGGTGGCAGAATCACGGCACAAATTGAAATGATTGCCATGACACCAAGCACAACTTTGTGCATTGCTTCGTTCTTTTTGCCAACAAATTTGTTGAGCAAAAATCTTGTGATTTCAACAGCCAACCAAATTCCCACCAAAATCAACATCCAATTGCGTGCTGAATTTCCCAATGTCATTTCGCCAAACATTGGCATCATTGAGAAGAAACACATAAGCAAAAAGGTTGGGAACCCTATAAAATAGGCAAGCCATTTCAAAAATTGAAAAACTCTCTCTTTTCTCACTTTTAACCTCATTCAAAATTTGCAAGCATTTATATTAGTATGTCCACAAATTGTTGTTCATAATGCAAGCGCTCAAAAGAAAAACGCCCAAGACTTCACTTGAAAATTTTCAAGCACGAAAGCGAATTCTGGGCGTCAAAAATATTGTTGATAATGCTGTCTCATAAATTCTACCCCTAGAATACCACTAGCATAAGCAATGATAACTCATTGAAAACAAAATTGCAATAGCAAAAAATAAATTCCATACATTTGAAATATATTTTTGTATATTATATCATTTTCAATAAAGATACAAATTTATATTTTGCAAATTTTTGTTAAATCGCAAATCATTGAGCAACAAGTAAACTATATTGCCGTTTTAGCATGAACGTTTTAGCATGAAACTGTATTTTGAGCATAATTTTTTCAATTTGTTTCTGAATTGTTTACTTATGATATTATCTTCGTAAATATAATAATATAAACATGTATTCTTTAATTATGATATATCAAAATTGCTTTTTGCATATTATGGAACACATTATGTTGCAAACTATCCACAAAAGCAGAACATTGATGTGCTGGTGTGTTCGGTGCGTTTGTGTGTTCAGGTGTGGGCGTGCTTGGGTGTGTGCTGATGTCGAAAAATCAACCTAACATCAATCTATTTCATTCGAATACAACACAAAACAACAAAAAAAGACCATAAACTCGACTAACTTTGTCTAATTATGCTCTTTTTACTTTGGTACAGACAGTAGGGCTTCCGTGTTTTTTTGCAAAAAACACCAACTTCGCAAAACTCCCGTTTTGCTCGTTCACTCACTACAAACAGTTTACCAAACTGTTTGCTTAACGTT
>CAYPVP010000012.1:2615-29030 GCA_964414205.1 uncultured Bacteroidaceae bacterium
AAACTATTCATTCCTTTTTAGGTTTGAATAGTGATTTGGTGGAGACAGTAGGGCTTCCGTGTTTTTTTGCAAAAAACACCAACTTCGCAAAACTTCCGTTTTGCTCGTTCACTCACTACAAACAGTTTACCAAACTGTTTGCTTAACGTTCGTGCCTTCTCAGGTTCGAGCCCAATAAGTTTTGGAGTAAAAAAAACTATTCATTCCTTTTTAGGTTTGAATAGTGATTTGGTGGAGACAGTAGGGCTCGAACCTACGACATCCACCTTGTAAGGGTGGCGCTCTCCCAACTGAGCTATGCCTCCATTCGAATATATGAAGCGTTCTCTTTCGAGAAACGCTTGTTTTCTAGGTGAGCCATGTGGCTCTATATCTAAACCAAACTGCACAACTTCGCACTTTGGCTATTTTTTGAAATAAAATGCCCAAGAATTTACTTGAGCATTTTTGGTGACCCCACCGAGGTTTGAACTCGGGTTACCGCCGTGAAAGGGCGATGTCTTGACCACTTGACCATGGGGCCATTCTTTTGAACAATAAAAACAGATTTGGTAGCGGCGGTCGGAGTCGAACCAACGACCTGCCGGGTATGAACCGGCCGCTCTAACCAACTAAGCTACGCCGCCACTTCTTTTGGTTGCGGGGGAAGGATTCGAACCTACGACCTCCGGGTTATGAGCCCGACGAGCTGCCAACTGCTCTACCCCGCGATGTGTTGTTCTGCGTTGTTCAATGCTGGCTTAGAATAATACAACTAGAAAACTTTGTCAAGCGAATTTTGGCGTTTTTAAAAATTTTTTTTCATTTTTTTTTCGCCATTTCAATTTTCGCTGTTTTCTTGCTTTTCAAGCGTTTTTATGCCTGCTTTCAACAAAGCCAAAAATTTTCTTGCTTTGCCTTTTCAAATTCGATTTGAAATTTTTCTCACCAATATTGTGGGTTGCACAATTTCAAATTTTCAATTTTTCCGTCAGTGCTTACCAAGGTTTATGATTGGCTCAATTTCAAATCATTTCAACACCATATACAATTTTAAAGCATCTTCCATGTCTTCCAAATCTTCTTTGCACATCTTTTTTGATTTTAGACTTTGTTCAATGCCAAACCAAATTCCTTTGATGAGCAGTGGGTCTCTCAAATCTAGTGCAGTTGAAAGTGCTTCAATCATAATCAAAAGTTTTTCTCTTTCAACATCTTGCAAATCGGCTTCTTGAACTGATTTTGAAAAATTGAACAATAGATATTCGGTTTGCATTTTCAAACCTTCACTGACAAATTCGACATTCTCTTTCAAAAAGGCATCAACAAAATCATCACTATCGCCATTTTCAAAAATTTTTCTGAATGCCACTTTAAAAGGGTTCAAGGCTTTTTGACAAAACAGATTGAAACTGTCGGCATTTGTTGGTGCAGGAAAGCATGTTGAAATAAATTTGAAAAAATCTCTTTTTCCAGAATCAAATTCAAGCAAAAGACAAATTACAAAAGCAACTTTTTCTTTTGCACTCATTGGCATTCTAAACGAAACAGCATCGCCAACACCGACAAGACATCTTTCCATTGTGTCATCATATTCAAAACCATTTTTGGCAATGTCCACAACAGCACGCAATTCATCATAATAGGCAATGCATTTCAAAAGGCTTTTGATTTTTTTTTCCGAAATGACAACAGGCGAAACAATCATGTCGTCAACAACATCACAAAATGCTCTTTCGGCTTCATATTCAATTGTGTCATCGTTCTTTTGGAACAAATCTGAATCAAAATTTTCCATGTTTATCCTTTTATATTATTTTAGCAAATTCATTTTGCAAATGCAACACTCAGATGTTTATTATAGACAAAATTGTAAAAAATAGTTCTAAAAGCAGTCAAAAATTTCATTTGCTCTTGACAATTAGACAGTTTTTGTGCTTGAATTAGAGTCAAAGTAAGTTTCCACAATTTTTGCGAAAATACACTTGGCAAATTTTTTTGAGCATGGTTAAAACGACTATGCAATTTGGAGGAATGATGAAATCTGTAAATCTTGATTTGAAAACAGCAGAACAGGTCAAATTGTTTGTAGCAATTGCAGAAAAATACGAATTTGAAATTGATGTGAGAAGTGGACGACATGTTGTTGATGCAAAATCGATGTTGGGCATTTTCAGTCTTGACTTGAACCAACCACTTGTAGTTGAAATTTATTCTGATGAATGCGACGCATTTTTGAAAGACATCGAAGACTACACACTTTAATCTCAAACAAAAACAAGCAAAAAGAAACATAACCTGTTTCTTTTTTTTCACCCAATTTTCATTGAAATTAGATAACTTGTGTGCTACTATTACATATAATAATTAGATAACTTGTGTTCTATATTTTATGAATGAGGTGCAAATGATAAATTTTGAAATTACTTGTTGTTCTCCATGCGATATGTCGCAAGACTTTTTGAACAAAAACAATGTAAAATGTCTTCCGTTCACCTACTCTTTCAACGGACTTTCATACATCGACGACATGCAAACAGGAGATTCTCTTGCATCATTTTTTCAACAAATGAGAGATGGCAAGATTTTGCCAATCACTTCACAAGCAAGTGTTGGAGCATATTTTGATTTTTTTGAAAAATTGCTTGCTCAAGACAAAGATGTTTTGCACATTATGTTGTCTTCGGGCATCACAGGAACTGCAAATTCTGCAAGACTTGCCGTTGAAGAACTCAAAAAACTGTTTCCACATCGCAAAATATATCTTGTTGACTCATTGTGTGCTTCATCAGGCATTGGGCTTTTGATTGATTCTTTGTGCCAATGCCGTGCAAACGGAATGTCGATTGAAGAAACCAAAGATTGGGCTGAAAGCCACAAGAAAAATGTTCAACACTGGTTTTTTTCATCAGATTTGACACATTTCAAGCGAGGTGGAAGAATTTCGGCAGTCGCTGCCAATTTTGGTTCAATTTTGAACATATGCCCTTTGATGACAGTCACCAATACAGGAAAACTTGCACCCAAAATCAAAGTTATGGGAAAAGCAAAAGCAATCAAGGCAACCGTTGAAAAAATGCTTGAAACTGCCGAAAATGGAGCAAACTATTCCAAAAAATGTTTCATCTCTCATTCTGATTGTTTGAAAGATGCACAAAAATTGGCAACTCAAATTGAAAAATCATTTCCTAATCTTGATGGAAAGCCTCAAATTTTTAACATTGGAAAAATCATTGGTTCACACACTGGCCCTGATGCCGTAACAATGGAATTTTGGGGAAGTGAACGACTTGACTGAAAACAAGTTTGAACAAAACATAAAAAACTTGACAACTTCATCTAGACAATTTCAAAGCAATCGAATAAAACAAAAGTGGTTGAATCCAAAGGTTTAAAAAATCAAAAAACAAACAAAATAATCTATGGCAATAAAAACTATTGTTTGAATAATGAAAAAAACAAACAACAAAACAACTTAAAAATATTGGCATCAGAAAATAAGTTTAATAGAATTGACAACAAAAAAACAACATATGAAAATCATTTCAATGTTGTTTTTCGCTATTTTTTTGTTTAAAATTGTTTTTTCACAAATTGCTTTTATGTTCGCTTGTTGTTTTTCTATTCAAATTTTAGCAAAATCACAATTTCTTACATTTACATCAATATTTTTGCATTAACATCAAATAAATAATATCAATATATAATATCAATTATAATTTTCGTTTAGAGTGCGAATTTGCAGTGGCAAAATTTCAAATTTTATGAATGTCAATCACCATTTGTTGTGAACTTTTTCAGCAAAGCCAATCAAATTTTCAATTTTCAATTTGCTTCCATCATCCAAAATTATAGTTCCTGAAAACTTTCCAAAAACTTGATGAGGAATCATCATCAAAACTTTCACATCCAAAGGCTCATATCTGTCAATGATTGGTTCAAATTTCATTTTGAATCTGCCATCGTTTGAACCAAAAGTCCATGGCGACATAAAATCATCTTGTCCGTCTTTTTGTGGAATGTTGAATTGAACTTGGTCAAGTTTGTGACTTGTTCCATCAACAAAAACCATATTCTCACTTGCTTTTTCGGTGTTTCCAAAACCATAGCCAATGTTCCAACCAACTTTTCTGCCATCATTCAAAACTGCTTGAAAACTTCCCCAATACCATGTGTTGTCATAGGTCCAAACGCCTCTGCCCCAATCAAGAGTTCCCAAACTGTCTTTTGCATCAAAAACATATTTCTCATCACCAATTTTGAAATAGCCTTCGGCAGTCATACAATTTATTTTTTGATTGTAGTAGAAATGCTTGTCCTTTTCAAATGGTGTGGCAATGACCATGCTATCTTTTGGAAATTGCGACAAAATTATGTCACATTCAAAAGTTTCGTTGTTGTTTCCAAATTTTGGATATGTTCCAAAAAGTCGACGGCAACAACCATCATTTTGAAACTCCATTTTCACTTTGCCAATTTGAGCGTCAATATTGCCCTCTTTTGAAGTGTTTGGCATCTTCATTTTGCCCATCGGAAATGGCACAACTGCTGTTTTTGTGATTTGAAAAGGTTTTTCATAGTCAACAACACTGACTGAAACAGCACCAACAAAGGCATTGTCAGCAATGGTGAGTGCAACTGCATATTTTTGATTGGTGATTATATAGTAGTCCCATTCTTTCAACCTGATTTTTTTGGCTTTGACATCTTTTCTGTCATAGTTCCAAGTGAGTTCTGTTGAATAGCCAGGTTCTGCAATGTTTCCATTTTTGTCAAGCAAATTTTGTTTTGTTTCAACCTTGTGTTGCATAGAGTCCTCCAAATCAAAAAGTTATAAATTCATTTTAACTTGTCATTTCAATCAAGTCAATGTTGAATTTTTGAGATTGGCAATTTTGAACGCCTTTGGTGATTCTGAGCGTTTGCTAAATTTGTGCGTTTGCTAAAATTATGAATATTGAAATTTTTGCGTTTTCAAAGTGACATCAAAAGCGAAATCAAAAATCGCACATAAAAAAACATCAAATCAACCAAGACAAGCCCATTGACAAAACAAAGCCTAACAACATCATTGGTGTGAATTGTTTTTTTGCGTCGCCCGAGGCACATTCCAAAATCAATTCATCAAAAATGACATAAACCATTGCACCTGATGCAAAGCCTAGCGCAATTCCACTTGCCAATTTTGAAACTTCTCCAATCAAAATTCCAATTCCTGCACCAAGAATTGTCACCGAACCTGCCAAAGCGCTCAACAAAATGCTTTTCCACTTGGCAACACCACTTCCTGCCAAAGGTGCAGAGATTGACATTCCCTCTGGAATGTTGTGAAGTGTAATCAATGTTGCAAGCAAAATTCCCGACTTTTCATTCACAATTCCACTTGAACCAATCGCCATGCCTTCTGGAAAATTGTGAAGTGCAATGGCTACAAACATGACAAAGCCTGCTTGTGCAAGTTTTTTGTTTCTTTTTGCAATTTTATCTTTTTCTTCACATGGCAAACATTCGCCTTCATGCAAACTGCTGGCAAAAACTTGACCTGCCTTCATTTTGCTTTCTTGCTTTTTTTCAAAAAATAAAACAATCTTTTCAGAAATCCAAATCACCAAAACTCCACCAATCAATGATGAAATTGTTATCACAACACCTGTCCAAGACACAGCATTGACAATGGTATATTCATATGCCTCAGGCAACATTTCAAAACAGACAATGCCAAGCATAACGCCAGCAGCAAAAGAGAGAATTCTTGTGATTGTTTTGGCTGAATTGTTTGACAAAAAAGCACCAATGATTCCACCAACCAATGTGCCCAGAACACCTGCAACCAAACTCAAAACCATCAATAAACTGCTTCCACTCAAACCGTTTGCACCCATTTCTATTCCTCACAAATTTTTTGTGCCGTTGCATCAAACCCATGTTGAATCACATAAAAATTTTTCATATCTTTGAAAACATCAAATTTCAAAAAACTTCAATGCAGTCCACAAAAATTAAGATTGCTAAACTTATTATACATTACAATATCACAATATGTTCAAAAAGAAAATCATTTTGGACACTTTTGAACATTATTATATATAACGCATTTCAACAATTTGAGAACTTATATTTCAATTATTCCACAGAAAAAGAAAATTTTTGCAATTTTTTGAAATTATAATTTGATTATGAAAAATTTTACACAAAGTTTGACATCAAAATTTGCCTATCAAATCAAATCTGCTTTTTCAGACCCAAAAAAAATCGCTCTGACCGTTTTGAAATACAGCGTTTTTTTTGCTTTGCTCGCACTTTTTGCAAATGCCAAAACTGAATATGGAAAAGTTCCACTAGCGATTGGTTTTTTTGTTGGTTTGGTTTTTGCAAAACAAAATCTTTTGATTCTTGCGCCACTCTACATTTTGGCAGAACTAACGGCAGATTTCAGTGTTTTGACATTGCTTTGTTCAATGACTCCAATCATCATTTTGATGATGCTATACTTGGTTTTTTCAAAGTTGTCAAAATCGGTTGGAGTGCTTGTTTTGACACTCACAACACTTTTTTCCATGATTCCCTACATTGTTTTGACGTTGCTTGCAAACCAAAACTATTTGATTGTTTCAATCAATGTTGCAGTTGCTGTCTTTTTTTCCTATTGTTGCCAAATCGGGTGTTATGCAGTGCTTTTGCGTGGCATAAACATTCGATTGAGTCAAGATGAGTCAATCACACTTGCAATCATTTTGTCAGGTTTTGCACTAGGTCTATTTTCAAATCCACTGTTTGGTTTCAACTTATTTCATATGTTTTTGGTGTTTTCAATTTTGTTTCTTTCGTTTTCTTCAAACACCAAAACGCCACTATTTGTTGCAATTTTTTTCGGCATTGGCGCAACACTTATGAGTGGAGATTTTGCACTGATGTTTTCACCTGTTTTGTTTGCAGTCACTGCAATTTGCTTGAAGCCATTTTCTCGGTTTGCAAGTGCCTTTGCAATCGTGCTTGTGGAAACAATTTTGTTGCTATTTTCAAGCATAAGTGGGTTTGATTGGCTTGAATTTTCAAGTGTTACGGCAGGTGCTATTTTGTTTTGTTTCATTCCAAAAAAAGTCTTGCAAAGTTTTGCAAACAAAATCAAATCGTTGAATGGCGAAATTGCATCTCGTGACATTGTCAATCAAAATCGAATCGAACTTGGGGACAAAGTTCAAAATTTGAGTCGAGTTTTTTTCAACATGAAAATGCTTCTTGGCGAAGAAAAGCCTTTGTCAGAAAGTTTTACGGCTGAAAAAATTGCCGTGAATGTTGCAACTTCGCATTGCTCAAATTGTCAAAACAAAACGACTTGTTTTTCTGCGATTGGTGGCGACACCAGAAACATCATCATGCCCATTGTCAAATCTAGTTTGCACAAAGGAAAAGCCACAATTTTGGACACCCCACCATTCATCACCAGCCGTTGCGTTCAAATTCAAAATTTGCTTTCTGCAATCAACATGGCAACTTTGAAAAGCAAAAACGAAATTGAAAGTCTGAAAAGCGCCCACGACAGCAAAAGCATTGTTGCCGACCAATTTGGAGGCGTTGCTCTTGTTCTTGATGCACTTGCAAAAGATGTCAAAAAAAGAATTTCAATGAGTCCAGCAAGAGAGAACAAAATTTCAAAAGAACTGTCACGACACAACATCATTGCAAACGACATCATGGTTGTTGGACAAGACAACAACATTGAAGTCACTTTGTCAGTAAGAAATTCGGACAATGACAAATTGGTGCTTGAAAAAATTTTGTCTTCTGCTTTAAACCAAAAAATGGAAAGAGTTGAACAACTGCGTTTTATGACCGATGCAAACAAATGCAAAGAAGGTTTTTCGTTTGTTCATTTTGCAACAGCACCCACATTTTCGATTGTCTATGGCGTGGCTGAAAAATTCAAAGATGGAGAATGTGTTTCAGGCGACAGCAAAACAATTCAAAAAATCGAAGGTGGAAAACTGCTTGTTGCTCTTTGCGACGGCATGGGAAGTGGTGATGATGCAATGAACACAAGCAATTCAACAGTTTTGCTTGTTGAAAATTTCTATCATGCAGGTTTTGACAGCAATCTCATTCTCTCGCTTGTCAACAAACTTTTGCTTTTGCGTGACACCGAAGACTATTCAACGCTTGACCTTGCAGTCATCGACAGAAAAACAGGACTTGCAAACATTGTCAAAATGGGTGCATCAAACAGTTTTTTGATTCGTGAAAACAACTTGTGCATCATCGAATCAGAATCATTGCCAGTGGGTGCTTTGGAAAAAAACAAACCAAAAACAGTTGAAATGCAACTTGAAAATGATGACATAATTGTTATGGTCAGTGACGGAATCAGCGATGTTTTGGACACTGAAAGCATTTTTAACACCATTGAAGATTGCAAGAGTCAAAACCCACAAACCATAGCCGATGCTTTGCTTGATGAAGCAACAAACAAAAATTCAAATGATGATTGCACAGTCATTGCTTTGAGAATTGTAAAACTAAATTGACAATTTTGGGCGACCCCAATCAGTTGTTGGCAATCTCATTGCATATTGGCAAAAGTTCGTTGAATGTTGGTAAAAGCATTATAAATTGGCGACCTAATTGACAAATTCTTGATGAAAATTGATAAAAATTTGCTATCCTCCTTTTCAAAAGACAATATTTTCTGATTTCAGAACTGCTTCACATGAGGCAGTTCTGTTTTCCTTCAAAAAATTCTTTAATAATAGTGAATTTTAGCCAATTTCTTGAAAATTTGAAAATCAAATGCCTTTGACTTTTTTTATCTTTTGTTTATAATAATACTATGAGCAAAGAACTAACACTTGACAATGAATTTTTTTCAAACAAAACCATCGCACTTGCAATCAGTGGTGGCAGAGATTCAATGGCAATGCTTCATTTGTTTGAAACTTCTTCTCTTGATTTTTTTGTTGTCAACATTGAACACGGAATCAGAGATGAAAATTCAAAAAAAGATAGCGCTTTTGTGCAAACCTATTGCTCACAAAAAAACATTCGATGTTTCAGCCACAACGTTGACGCTTTGCAATTTGCAAAACAAAATCACTTGTCAGTGGAACAAAGTGCAAGAGAACTTCGCTATTCCATTTTTGATTTCTATTTGCAATCAAAACAATGTGACTTTGTTGCAACGGCACATCATCTTGATGACCAATGCGAAACAATTTTGATGAGAATTTGTCGTGGCACTGGCATTTTTGGGCTTCAAGGCATTTCTCAACAACGAAATGGTTACATTCGTCCACTGCTCAATTTTTCAAGAGAGGACATCGACAACTATGTCAAATCAAACAACATTCCATTTGTTGATGATGAAACAAATTTTTGCGATGAGCCAACACGAAATTTTTTGCGAATCAACATTTTTCCAAAATTGAAAGAAAGGTTTCCACAAATTGAAAGTGCATTTCAAACACTTTCAAAAAACGCCTCTGAAATGGCTGATTTCACAAACTCGTTGGCAAAACAGCCAATCAAAGTTGATGAAAATTCTTTTTTGATTTCAGTTCCGTTTTCGGCATCTCCAATTTTCAAAAGAGAAGTTGTTGTTTGTGCAAATTGTTTGGGAGTCTTTCAAGACTTTGAAAATGTTAATTTTGAAGACCTAGAAAAACTGCAAACTGCCAAAAATTCAACCAAAATCAATTTGCCACACAATTTGATTGCAATCAAACAACCAAACGGAATTTTGATGTTCAAAGATTGTCCACAAATTGAATTTTTCAAAAAATTTGAAGATGTTTTGTCTGAATTGCAAAATGAAAACTCGGTGTGTGTTGCTGGCATCACATTTTTGAAAAGCCAGCCAGTTGAGCCTCATTTGAAGTTTGATGTTGACAAAATTCCAGAAAATTCAGTTTTTAGAAACAGAACAAACGGCGACAAAATTTCAAAATTTGGTGGTGGAACAAAAAGTTTGGGAGATTTTTTGACCGACAAAAAAATTCCTGTTCGACAAAGAGAAAACATGATTGTGCTTGCAAATCAAAACGATGTTTTGCTTGTTCACAACATTGAAATTTCAAACAAAATCAAAACTGATGACAAAACGACAAACATCTTGTTTGTCTTGAAGGAGAGAACCCGATGACCTACGGAGAAGACATCAAAAAAGTATTGCTGACAAACGAACAAATCAAGGCTAAAACACAAGAAATTGCCGACCAAATCAACAAAGACTATCAAGGTGAACAACTGATGGTTGTTTGCATTTTGCGTGGTGCTGTCATTTTCATGGCAGATTTGTTTTCACGCTTGACCATTGATGCTCAAATGGATTTTATGGCAGTGTCAAGTTATGGTGCAGGAACTCAAACAACTGGCGAAGTCAAAATCAACAAAGACATGACAACTCCAATTGATGGCAAAAATTTGCTCATTGTTGAAGACATCATTGACACAGGCACAACACTTTCTAACCTTGTAAAACTTCTCAAAACAAGAAACCCAAAATCAATCAAAATTTGTTCTTTGCTTGACAAACCAGAAAGAAGAACTGTTGATTTTGATGGCGACTATGTCGGTTTCAAAGTTCCAAACGAATTTGTTGTCGGCTATGGTCTTGACTATGACGAAAAATATCGCAACTTGCCTGATGTTTGCGTGCTTGCGCCTCATGTCTATTCCGAAAACTAATCGGAGAAAAAATGAACAAAATTGAAGTTCCCAATGAATTGAAAGAATTGGCAAACTTGTTTCCAAAAAACAAACCCCTATTTTTGGTTGGTGGGTTTGTTCGTGACAGTTTGCTTTCTTTTTTTTCAAACGACTTTGACATTTGTTCTGCACTAACCCCTGATGAGGTTCGCACATTGCTTGAAGGCACATCTTTCAATGTCAAACCTGTCAACCTCCGAGTTGGCACAATTTTGATTGAAAAAAACAACTTGCAATTTGAATTCACCACTTTCAGAAAAGACAACTATCCAACAAACGGAACTCATTCCCCCGTGGAAGTTCAATTTGTGGACAGCATTGAAGAAGATGCAAAAAGGCGAGATTTCAAAATCAACGCCATCTATTTTGACATCATAAACAGCAAAATCATTGACCCACTTGGTGGAATTGATGATTTGAAAAACAAAAGTGTTTCTGCCGTTGTAGACCCTGAAACAGTTTTTTCGGCTGATGGACTGCGACTGCTTAGACTTGCAAGAGTAGCATGCGAACTTGGTTTCAACATTGAACCAAAAACATTCAAAAGTGCCAAAAACAATCGCTTTAAACTGAAAGACATTTCTTCTGAAAGAATTCTTGCTGAATTGAAACGAATTTTTGTTGCTGACACCAAATTTGCTAGCAAAAGCGTTTCTAATGCACACATAAACGGTTTGAAAATGCTTGATGAACTTGGCATATTGGAGATTTTGCTACCTGAACTCACAAACTTGAAAGGACTTCAACAGCGAAAAGACTTTCACAACTATGATGCCTTTGAGCATAGTTTGAAGGCATTTGAATTTGCAGTTCCAAATTGCCGAGTTCCTGCCCTGCTTCATGACATTGGAAAAAAACCTTGTGTTCAACAAAACGGCACAATGCACGGACACGCCGAAGTTGGAGCAAGTCTTGCTAATCAACGACTGAAACAACTCAATTTTTCAAAAATTGAAATCGAAAAATATACAAGGCTTATCAAAATTCACATGTTCAATTTGAAAAATGATGCCAAAGATTCAACAATACGAAAATTTGTTGTTGAAAATCAAGATTTGATTGAAGATTTTTTTGCTTTGCAAATTGCTGATGCAAAAGCAAGCAAAGGCGAAATTGCAAAACACACTTTGCGAGTGCAAAAAATTTTTCAAGAAATGAAAAAAGACGGAACGCCATTTTCAACAAAAGATTTGCTTGTGAAAGGAGATTTTTTGATTGAGCAAGGCATCAAGCCATCTGACCGAGCCACAATTTTGAATCAACTGCTTTCTTGCGTGGTCACAGACAAAAACCTGAGAACGGAAGCATCGCAAAAACAATTCATCAAAAGGAGAACTAAATCATGACCCCCGTTTACATATTGCTTGCCATTTCAATTTGCTTGTTGCTGACAACAACCATAATTTTGATGTTGTTGTTGAAAAAATCAAAATCAGCAAATTCTCAGTTTTCTGCTGTTGAATTTGAACAAAAAATAAGCGTTGAAAATTCCGTTTTGAAAGAAGAAATCAACAAACAAATTCGCAATGAAAATTCCGTTTTGAAAAAAGATGTTTTGGACACGTTGAATGCAATCAACAACATGAACTCCACAAACATTTCTGCGCACCTTGACAGACAAAACAGCATGATTCAAAAAAGTTTGCAAATTCTTGCTGAGGAAGAAGAAAAAAACTCCACTCTCATTGAAAGCAAATTTAATGAATTTTTGAAATCAACAGAAGAAAAATTGAACTTTATCAGACAAGAAAACTCTAAATCGCTTGCAGAAGTCAGAGCCGACAACGAAAAGCAACTTGACAAAATGCGTGCAACGGTTGATGAAAAACTTTCAACCACACTTGAAAATCGATTCAACAATTCATTCAAACTTGTCACCGACCAACTTGACACAATCAATCGTTCTTTTGCTGAAATGAGAACATTGCAAACCAATGTCACCGACCTCAAAAAGATTTTCACCAATGTGAAGCAACGAGGAACATGGGGCGAAGTTTCGCTTGAAGCATTGCTGTCACAAATTTTGACTTCGGAACAATATGGCAAAAGTGTCAACATTGCAAAAAACAACAGAGTTGACTTTGCAATCATCATGCCAGGAAAAAATGATGAAACAGTTTTGTTGCCTTTGGATGCAAAGTTTCCTGTTGAAGACTATCAACGAATCATTGAAGGCTCTGAAATTGGAGATGCTGACGCTGTTGAAATTGCAGGAAAAGCCCTTGAAAAGAGAATCAAAAACGAAGCAATGTCCATTCGTGACAAATACATTTCGCCACCAAAAACAACTGATTTTGCAATCATGTATTTGCCATCGGAAAGCATGTTTTCAGAAGTCATCAAACGCCCTGGCTTGATTGAAGAACTTCAAAATCAATATAGAATTGTTGTGTGTGGTCCAACCACCCTTGCTGCATTGCTAAACAGTTTGCAAATGGGCTTCCGAACAGTTGCAATTCAAAAACGAAGCACTGAAATTTGGAAAATGCTTGAAACTTTCAAAAAAGATTTCAACACTTTCAGCGACTTGCTTGGCAAAACAAAGAAAAAACTTGATGAAGTCACTCAAACAATCGAAAAGGCTGGGGATAGAACACGAATCATTCAAAAACGACTTGGAAAGGTGGAATCAATGCCAAACGAATCTATGACATTTGATTCAAAAAATTTGCTTGGAGAAACAGCAGCAGCAACCGACAATGACGACAGCACGGAGGACGACAATGACAACGACCTCAACTGATTTGCATCTTCACTCCACTGCAAGCGACGGAAAACTTTCGCCAAAAGACCTTGTCATGTGGGCGCACGAAAAAGGTTTGAATTGCATTGCATTGACTGACCACGACACCACAGCAGGAATTGAAGAAGCAAAAGCGACAGCAAAAAAACTCAACATTACATGCTTGGCAGGCATTGAACTTTCAACAAAAGCAAAATGCGAAGTTCACATTCTTGGCTACAACATCGACTACAAAAACAAAGAATTTGTTGAAGAACTTGAAAAAATCAAACAATCAAGAATTGAAAGAAACAAACTTTTGAAAAACAAATTGGAAAGTTTGAAAATTTTTCTCAATATTGATGAAACAGCCTATGGAGTTGGCAGAATGCACTTTGCTCGCAAAATGGTTGAAAAGGACATTTGCCAAAACACAAACGAAGCCTTTGACAAATTTCTTGGAACAAACGGACAAGCCTATGTTTCAAGCATTCGCTTGAAACCTCTTGAAGCAGTAAAATTGATTTCAAAATTTGGTGGCACGCCAGTTTTGGCACATCCAAAAAAGTTTTTGCAAGATGGCTCATTGGAACTGTTTTTGAACGGACTTGTGCCTTATGGTTTAAAAGGTCTTGAATGCTACTATCCATCGCACAATGAAACTGATGTCAAAACATTGCTTGCAATGGCAAAAAAACACGGTTTGATTGCAACAGGTGGAAGCGATTTTCATGGAGATGAAGTTTTCAAGTATCCACAATTTGAATTGTCACCAAAAGCAAAAGCAGTTTTGAAAACATCAAGCCAATCATAGCATCATTGACAATTTCAATTTTTGCTATATAGTTTTATGTTTATTTTTGCTTTTAAAAATAATAAACAAAATTTATGGTCATTATTTCCCTAAAATGCCGATTGTCAAAATAATTTGGCATAGTTACATCTCACTGTTTCTATTCAATGTTGATTGCCATTATTGTTTGTCAAAATCAATAGGCAATGTTGCTATGAGTTATTGTATTGTCAAAATGGATAGTCACAGCAAAAATTTTAGTCTATGTTCTTTGATTTTTCATTCAAACCTATGTTCACTCAATTTTTTTCAAAGCATGTTTGACACAAACTGTTGTTTAGCAATTTTTTTCACTTTATTTTTTTTAATTATCTTTCCTATTTTTACTATGCAAAAAAATATTTTTTTTTCGCACAATAGAGTTATGAGAAAGTTTTTATCATTTTTTAGCATTATGATTGTTTTTGTACTTGCACAACTTTTTGTTGGGTCGCAAGCAAACTATTCATTCAAAAACCTTAATCATGACAATTTTGATTCTTTCATTTTTGGCAGTGCTAAAATTTCTAATCAACAAATACTTTCACAAAATGATGGAAAAGACTTTCCAAAAAACAATGACTTTCAAATTGATTCAGATTTTCTCATTTCTCAAAAAACATATTGCCCACAAACGCACTCACGCTCTTTTTTCAACAAAGAAAACACTTTTCACATCTCGCTTTGTGATGAATCGAAAGTGCTTATAAAACTAGAATTATCCACATCTTACAACGGCATGCAATTTGCAAACAGCAATCACCTTTCGCTTTCTGAATGCTATCAAAAACTCAAAGCACTAAATTTTTCTCCTCGCAAAGCATTTGAATTTTTGTTTCCAAACTCAACAGCACAAATTGAAAGCATTGTAGAAAAACTTGAAGTTCAAAAGCAAGATTGCAAACCAATTTTCAAACCAAACGAAAAAGTAAAATTTCAATTTTCTTCATTCAATGATGGCATAACAGTTGAAAGAGACATGCTCTATCGCAGTTTGGTTGAAACACTTGAAAACAACCAAACAAGCACTTTAATCATTCAAAAAGACAAGATAAAGTGTCAAACCAAAGAAGATGTCCAAAAGTTTACAAAACTTCGTTCAACTTTTTCAACCAACTATGGTTGGAGTGGAAGCGAAAGAAAACACAATGTTGAATGTGCGTCAAAAAAAATTTCGGGCATAACTCTGCAACCTGGTGAAAAATTTTCTTTCAACACTGTTGTTGGCAATCGCACAAAACAAAACGGTTTTGAACAAGCACCAATAATTTTGAATGGAAAATTTATTTATGGTTTCGGTGGTGGCGTTTGTCAAGTTTCAACCACCCTATACAATGCTGTGCTACTTGCAAATCTTGACGTTGTTGAAGTCAATCAACACTCTTTGCCAGTGAGTTATGTCAAACCATCTTTTGATGCGATGGTCAGTTCACAGTCCGATTTTTCGTTTGTGAACAATCAAGACAAACCAATCTATATCGAATCGGTTTTTGATGGAAAAAGTTTGCAATTCAACATTTATGGACAACCAACAATTCAAACAAAACTTGTGAGCAAAACTGTGGAAATTTTTGAACCAAAAATTGAAACTGTTTTTGATGAAACACTTGCCATTGGAGAGTCGAAAATTTTGCAAAAAGGAAAAAGAGGTTTGCGCTCACTTGGCTACATTCAACATTTCAAAAACGGAATCTTGATTGATGAAAAGAAAATTCGTGACAACACCTATCTTTCTACAAAACAAATTGTCGCCATCAACAACTCAAACATTGATTCTTTGACATAACCTATAAATCAAAATCTTTATGATTTTTTTCTAATCTAATTTCAGTTTGAAAACCATTTGAACAATTCCAAAACAATTCAACTTTTCAATTATAGCGACACTAAAAATCATTTATAACCCATTTGAAATTCAATTTGCAATGCTAGTATATTCGTTTTATCTTGCCATTGCAAACTACAATCAAAACCTGTTCGCTATTGACTTTGTCAAAATTTGAATTTATAATGAATTCATTATTATTCAAAGGGGATTTATATGGCCTATCAAGAAATGTTTGAACTGTTCAAAAACAGTTGCGAACTCACCCAAGACGAACAAAAAAGACTCTCCGAACTGTCCGAAAATGAAAAACGAGAAATGTTTGAAATTCCACTTGCTTTTGGCACTGCTGGAATGCGTGGTACTTTGGACATCGGCACAAATCGCATGAACGTCTATTCTGTGAAAAGAGCAACACAAGGTCTTTGTGACTATTTGAAAACTTTGGGCGAAGATGCAATGAAAAAAGGAGTTGTCATTTCTTATGACACAAGAAAATTTTCGCCTGAATTTGCAATTGCATCTGCAAAAGTTTTGTCCAAAAACAACATAAAAGTCTGGCTGTTTGAATCAGTGCGACCTGTTCCACTATGCTCATTTGCCATCAGACAACTTGGTGCAGTTGGTGCAATCATGATCACTGCAAGCCACAACCCAAAACAATACAACGGCTACAAAGTTTATGGCGAAGATGGTGCACAAATGTCACCAGAAGCAACAGCAGGAGTCGTTCACTTCATCAACAAACTTTCCTATTTTGGCATTGAAGAAGCAAATGTAGAAATTGACAAAAACTCAATCAAAGGTCTTGACAACGTCAAAGTTGATGACAACATCACAATCATTGGCAAAACAGTTGATGAGGCATACTATCAAGCAATTGAAAAATTGTCACTTTCACAAGATGCTGTCAAAAAAGTTGGTGACAAAATCAAAATCGTCTACACTCCTTTGCACGGAAGTGGCTTTGTGCCTGTCACAACCATTTTGAAAAGAATGGGAATCAAAGCAACCGTAGTTGCTGAACAAGCACAACCTGACACTGAATTTTCGACAGTCAGAGTCCCAAACCCAGAAGAACCAGATGCCTTGAAAATGGCAATCGAACTTGCAAATCAAATCAACAGCAACCTTGTCATTGGCACAGACCCTGACAGTGACAGAATGGGCATTGCTGTTCGTGACAAACAAGGAAATTTTGTCTTGCTCAATGGCAACCAAATTGGAGCAATGCTTCTTGACTACATACTTTTGAGAAACAAGCAAAATGGAACATTGCCAACAAACTCTGCCTTTGTCAAAACAATTGTCACAACCGAACTTGCACGCAAAATTGCTGACAACTATGGCGCAACCACTTTTGATGTGTTGACAGGCTTCAAATTTATTGGTGAAAAAATTGCTGAATGGGAAAAAACAAAACAATACACCTATATGTTTGGCTATGAAGAAAGTTTTGGCTATTTGGCAGGAACTCATGCTCGTGACAAAGATGCTGTTGTTTCATCAATGCTTTTTGCTGAAATGGCTTGTTTCTATGAATCACAAGGCAAAACCATTTTTGAAAGATTGTGTGAAATTTTTGAACAATATGGCTATTTTCAAGAAAAAGCAATTTCAATCTACTATGCAGGGCTTGACGGAATGCAAAAAATGGCTGACATCATGACCAAAATCAAAAACTACAAGTTTGAAAATGTTGCAGGCGAAAAAGTGTTTGCTGTTTCAAATTTTGATGCTCAAATCAAAACCTACCAAAACGGCACTTCTGAAAAAATTGAATTGCCAAAAACAAATGCAGTCAAAATTCATTTGTGCAATGGAGATTGGGCTTGCATCAGACCAAGTGGAACCGAACCAAAGTTGAAAATCTATTCTGCTGGCAGAGGAACAAGCAAAGAAAATTCAATGGAAATTGTTGAAAAATATTTGCAATCATTGAAAGCAATTTGCGAATGATAACCTAATTCAAATTAAACTCAAATGAAGTTATGCCGATTGATAAACTGCGCAATGCAAATCAATCGGCATTTTTTTTGCAAAGAAAATCTAAATTCAAAAATTTTGTTTTATTGTTATTGGCTTTTGTTTTAGTTTTAGTTTTTGCTTTGATTTTTGGTCTTGTCATTTAGTTGTAACTTTCAATATGATTTGACTTTTGGTTTCCCCTTTTGGCTTTAATTTTTGGTTAAACTTTGGCTTTTTGATAAACATATTTTTATGATGCAGAATTTTATACCAATTCAACTTTAATACAATTTGAACTTGGGCTTGGGCTTGGCTTGGGCTTGGCTTGGGTTTGGCTTGGGTTTGGCTTGGGTTTGGCTTGGGTTTGGCTTGGGTTTGGCTTGAAATTATAAAAGGAAAGCCATCACTTCTGTGATGGCTTTCCCCCATTTTCACATTACATATTTTCAAATTACAATATGTTTCAATTTTTTGTGTGGCAATCAATTTTCAACAAATTTCACAAATTGATTTAGGCAACCTTTTCAGTTGGTTGTGTTTTTTCACCTGTGAAAACAATCTTTCCATCAACATGGAACTTGTAAGAAACTTTGCCTGTTTCAGCATCTTTTTCAATATAGATGTCTGCTTCAACTTCAAAACCATTCAATTTTGATTCCATTTTGAGAAATGTTGAACCATCTGGATTTGTCATTCTTGTGAATGAAAGTTCTTGTTTGATTTGAACGTTTCCAATGTTGGTTTTCTTTTCAAATGAAATTTCAGTGTTTCCTTGTTCATCAACTTCTTTTGAAAGTTCATAGTCTAATGTCACAATTCCGTTTTTAACCATTGTGATTTCATATGAAACTTCGTTTTGTTCGATTTCTTGGCTCATTTCCATATAATCATTTTCGTCGTTTGCATTGAAATATGCCTTGATTGTAACTTCGTGTTCGCCTTCTTCAACCTCTGTTTCACCAGAAATTTTGAATTCTGCTTCGCCAACAACAATCACACCATCAATGCGAGTGCAAATTTCTTTTTGGTCATCGCCATCTTCATCGCCTTGCAATTGAGTTTCATTGAAATGCAAATAGTAAACTGCTTCATTGCCTTCAAGGTCTTTTGTTGTGATTTTGATCATCTTTTCATAACCATCTTTTGTTGATGTCGATTCTTCATATTGAACAGGGTCAGTTGAAAGATAGGTTTCTACCATTGCCAAATATCCATTGATTTTTTCATAGAAACCTTGCAAAATAGATGGCTCTGTTGCCTCAGCAATTGAAGCACCGTTTGCATTTGTGACACTCATCATTGCTCCCAAAGATGATGCAGAAAATGCGTAGGTGTCAACATCTTTGTTTTCTGAACTTGCTGGATTTCCTCCTCCACATGCCGTCAAACATACAGTCATTGTTGAGATGATGGCAACGATCATGACAATCGCAAATATTTTCTTTTTCATAATACTTTTCTCCTTTTTTTTACTGAGCGTTTTGCTCGATTCAATAGTTAAACAATCAAGAACTCATTTTTGCCAACAATTTACAAAAAAATTTTAATCATCTTCCATTTCTGATAGTTTGTCATCAAAATCCTTTTTCAATCCTTTTTTCAATTCAGCAAAATGGTCTTCCAATGCGTCAATTTGTTCTTCATATTTTTCCAATATGTTTTCGATTTTTTCTTCTATGGTGTCTTCAAAAAATTCAATCATGTTATCCAAGTTGTCAAAAGAAACTTCGCCTTCAAATTTCAAATCAGGGAATGCCTTGTTGAAAATCTCAACAACGCCTTTCAAAGATACCAACATCAAATCGCTAGAATTTTCTTGAACTTCTTCAATTTTTTTGACTACTTCTTCAACTGCCGTTTCCACCTTGTCTTCGATTTTTTCAATCATGTTTTCAATGGCATCAATTTGTTCTTTCACTGCCAAATATGATTCATTTGCCAAATCACCAACAACAGTTTTTGCCTCTTCAATTTGTTTTTTGTTATATTTTTTCAAAATTTCATTCAGTTGTTGATTTGAAAGTTTTTTTGCTTCGGCATTTGAAAGTTCAGGCTGAATCATTTGAACTGCCTTTATGAGTGCAGTGCGTGATGGAGATTCGCCCATCAACCTTGCATCAATCAACGAAACATTTTCAAGTGCAAAATTGAGTTTGGCATCAAATGAAAGCGTTTGTAAAAGTGAATTTAATGACTGTGAAATCACACCATTCACCAATTTTACTTTGTCATCGTTGTCATTTATGCTAGAAATTGTGACATTAGAATTTGATGCATTCAAATACTCCATTTTCACAGCAAGTTCTACAATTCGTTTTGAAGCATCTTCAACAGTGTGTCCAACCAAATCTATGTTGTAGAGCAACAAAACGGCATCTTTGTTCATTGGGCGAACAGCAGTCACAACATTGTTTTTGTCAGCAACAAGTTCAACAGATGGGTTGATGTCTATGGTGATGAGGGTTTCTGACACTGCTTTTGCAGGAAGTGGAATGGTGAACAACAACGAAACAACCATTGCAACCACCACACAACAAGCCAACACCCCAGACATTGCATAACCCCATGTGCGACGATTTTTTTGTTTTGAAGAACTTTCCGACCTAGAAGTTTTTTCAGAATCACCAAAGACTAGTCGTTTTGTTTCGGCTTTCACTTTTTCGTCAGGAAAAAATTGTTTGCTTTCCGTTTTCAAAAGTTTTTTTAGTTCTTTGTTTTTCATAGTCTATCCTCATTTTCAATCACTTCTTTGAGTTTTTTCAAAGCAGTGTTGCATTTATAAGTTATTGTTGAAATTGGTTGTCCAAGCATTTCTGCAATCTCTCGCCTTTTGTATCCTGCAACTTCCGACAACATAACAATGTTGAAATCTTCTTCATTGAGCACTTGTTTTGCAAGCAAGATGATTGGGCTGGAAACAAATTCTTCTGCATCAACAGACCCAAACATTTGTTCTCCATAAGTTTCTGTGTCAACCAAAACTTCTCTTTTTTGTCGATTGTATGAGTTGATTGCAAGTCTTCGACCAATGGTCAAAAGCCAATTCCAAAAATTTGTGCCAATTTGATAACTATCAATGCGTTTGAATACAGTCACATAGGTGTCTTGAAGCAAATCTTCGGCTTTGTTTTTTTCTTTGACAATTGAATAGATTGCAAAATAAACAGCACGATTGGTTTTGTCATACAATTTGTCAAATGCCCTTTCATCGCCTTTTTTCAATTGCAACACAAGGCTGTCAAGTGTATTCTTTTGCATATCGCTCCCATCTTCTTGTCCATATATTAAACACGCCAAAACGCATTTTTGACAAGTATTACAAAATAATTTTATCACAGACTAAAAAATTTTCCAATCTTATTGCAATTTGAAATCAAATTTTACTCAAATTGTGATGAACATCTCAAAAAAATTGCATTTAGAAAACAAAAAATGCCCCTTGTCTAAGGGACATTTTGTTTTATTCATCTAATTATAAAAAGTTGCACCTTGCGGTGGGCACACCTTTGCACCTAGCAGTGAGCAGTCCTTTGTTTATTGCTTTTTCAAACTTTTTTTAAAATAACATTGCATTGATAAAAATATAATTACTTTTCTATCCTTATTGCATTTTGCTTTTAAACTATTTGTTCCTTAAACAAGGGGCATTGTATGTTCGCAATAAAGTTTGTGAGGTTGTGGAGTTTTGAGGTCAAGGGACAACTCGGAAAATGTCCCTTGGGTTTTCCTACCCATTCAGCAAATTATAAAAAATTGATATTTGGATGAGATTGCGATTGTTTGTTTTTGGGGCAGACAGGAGCATACTTACGTATGTGACTGATTGCAACACAAAACTTAACAATGGCAAGGTCGCCAAATAGCGACTTTTTATTCCCATTCGATTGTTGCAGGTGGCTTGCCCGTAATGTCATAAACAACACGGCCAGCACCTTCAACTTCTGTTGAAATTCTTGCTGAAACTCTACCCAAAATGTCATGTGACAATGGAGCATATTCTGCCGTCATAAAGTCTGTTGTCAAAACAGCACGAACAGCGATTGTATAGTCATATGTTCTTGCTTCATTTTTGACACCAACACTCTTCAAACCTGTGATGACTGCAAAATATTGATTTGGGCGTTTGTCAACAGGAAGGGTGTCAACTTCTTCACGGAAAATAGCATCAGCATTACGCAAAATTTCAAGTTTTTCTTCTGTGATTTCGCCGATTACACGAACTCCAAGACCAGGTCCTGGAAACGGTTGTCTTTCAACAAGTTTGTCTGACAAACCAAGTTTTCTGCCGATTGCACGAACTTCATCTTTGAACAAATCACGAAGTGGTTCAACAAGACCAACAAAGCCCATATCTTTTGGCAGACCGCCAACATTGTGGTGGCTCTTGATGTTTGCGTTGCCTACTTTGCCTGATTCGATGATGTCAGGGTAGATTGTGCCTTGTGCAAGGAATTTGGCTCCAACTTTTTTTGCTTCTTCTTCAAAGACTCTAATAAATTCTTCGCCGATAATTTTGCGTTTTCTTTCTGGTTCAACAACTCCTGCGAGTTTGCCCAAGAAACGCTTTCCTGCATTTACACGAACAAAAGTGATGTCATGTTTGCTGAATTCTTCTTCGATTTCGTCACCTTCATTTTTTCTCATCATTCCATGATCAACAAAAATGCAAGTGAGTTGTTTGCCGATTGCTTTTCCAATGAGAGCAGCACAAACTGATGAATCTACACCACCTGACAAACCAAGAACAACTTTTTCGTTTCCAACTTGTTTGCGAATTGCATCAAGTTGAACTTCAATGCTGTCTTCAACAAAGTAGTTTTCTTCTGCTTTGCAAATGCCAAAAACAAAGTTTTTTATGATTTCTTTTCCGTTTACAGTGCGTTCGACTTCTGGGTGATATTGAACTGCATAGATTTTCTTTTCTGCATTTTCAAATGATGCGATTGGAAAATTCTTTGTAGAAGCAGTTGTTTTGTAGCCTTCTGGCAAAGAAACAACTCTTTCATCATGATTCATCAAAACAGGTTGTTCCAATTTCAAGCCACTGTAAAGAGCAGAATTTGCATTGCAAGTTGCAACAGATTGACCATGTTCACTTTGATTGAGTTTTTCAAGTTTTCCACCAAAGTTTTTTGCAATGTAGTGCATGCCATAGCCAATTGCCAAAACAGGAATGCCAAGTTCAAACAATTTATTGTCGCAAGATGAAGCGTCATCAGCAAAAACACTGTTTGTTCCACCAGTCAAAATGATACCGCAAGGGTTGATTTCCTTGATGGTTTCAATTGAAGTTTGACAACTTTTGACTTCTGAATAAACATTCATTTCACGTACACGGCGAGCAATCAATTCTTTGTATTGACCGCCAAAATCTAAAACCAAAATACTTTTTGTGTTCAAAATTCGATTTCTCCTTTTTATCTATTTGTTTGTTGCTGGCTAAGCAGGTTGAGAGAGCAACATCAACTGCACAGCAATTCAAGGTGCCGAAACCAACAAATATTGAATATAGTTATATTGCCACAAAAAACAAAAAAACGCAATTTCTTTTGATAAAAAATTGCGTTTTTCAAAATTTTATTTTGTTCCAAACAATCTGTCGCCTGCATCTCCAAGTCCTGGCAAAATATAGCCATTTTTGTTCAAGCAACGGTCAAGTGTTGAAACATAAACTTGAACATCAGGATGAGTTTCAGCAACAAACTCAACTCCAACAGGAGCGCCAATGATTGACATAAGTTTGATTTTTGTGCAACCGTGGTCTTTTAGATATTGAATTGCTGCACTTGCACTTCCACCAGTTGCAAGCATTGGGTCAAGCAAAACAACAACGCTGTCTTGAATGTGCTCTGGCAATTTGCAATAGTATTCTTTTGGTTGAAGGGTTTCTTCATCACGATACATTCCAATGTGTCCAACACGAGCAGTTGGAAAAAGTTCATGAACGCCGTTGACCATTCCAAGCCCTGCACGCAAAATTGGAACGATTGTGACTGCATTGTCTGCCACCATGGTTTGCGATGTGAGTTCAAGTGGAGTTTGCACCATAACTTCTTTTGTTGGAACATCTTTGAAACTTTCATAAGTCATCAATGTTGTGATTTCTTCCACCATTTCACGAAACTCTTTCATTCCTGTTTTTTCATCACGAAGAATGGCAATTTTGTGTCTGATGAGAGGGTGGTCAAAAATTGTAACATTTTTCAATTCTTTCATTCTTTTCTCCTAGTTAGTGATTTATCTTTATAATTTTTTGCTCAAAATTTTTCGACAGTTTGTTTGTCAATCATTTCAAATTTTCGTCTTCAATTTGATTGTCCACTTTGTTTTCTTCCAAAATGTCTTCGACAACATCTGTCAAAATGCCTTCTTGCATTTTTTCTTCTTTGACTTCTTCAATGTCAATCGCACCCGACGATGCAAGAGTCATTTGAGTTCCTTCATCAAAAGCCTTCTTTTGTTCATCTGAAATTGGTTTGCTGTTTGGAATGATAAGGTTCATGACAATTCCAAGCAAAGTTGCAATTGCAAGTGGCGAAATTTCAACAGTTCCTGCCATAATTTTGTAGACATTGTCACCTGTGACATCTCCAACCAAACTCATTGCGCCAAGTCCAAGCCCAACTGCCAAAACTGTTGCAACAACAATGATGTTTTTTGTGTTTGAAAAATCTACTTTTCCGTCAACCAATGCACGCAGACCTGATGCAGAAATCATTCCGTACAAAATGATTGATGCACCACCAATGACGGCAGAAGGAATTGTTGCAATGAAGTCTGCAAAAACTGTGAACATGCCAAACACAATGGCAAAAATTGCGGCAAGAAAAATGTTTTTTGGTTCATAGTTTTTGGTCATTGCCAAAACTGCTGTGTTTTCACCATAGGTTGTGTTTGCAGGTCCACCAAGCAAGCCAGAAACTGCTGTTGCAATTCCATCTCCAAGAACAGTTCTGTGAAGACCTGGGTCAACCATGAAGTCTTTTCCACAAACAGTGCTGTTTGCTGAGATGTCTCCAAGGTGCTCCATGAAAGTGACAATTGCGATTGGGGCGATTGCTAGAATTGATGTGCCAACCAACGAACCTGTCAAGTCTTTGAATCCTGTGTAGAAACCAAACTCTTTGTCAAGGTTTTGGAAAATGACAATTCTGCTTGAACTGAATGCTTGTGACAAATCAAATGCCGAGAACACACCATTTTCTTGAACGATATAACTGACAAGCGAACCACCTGGTGCAAAACTGATTCCAAAAGCATAGACATATCCAATCACAAAGCCAAGCAAAATTGGAATGACTTTCAAGAAACTTTTTGGCTTTGCATAGGCATTGATTGCAACAATTGACATCATTGTGATGATTGCTGTTGTCCATTCTTTCCAAGGTTCAACACCAAACCAAATTGATTGACCAATGATGTTGTTGTAGAAAGTTTTTGGAGCAAGAATCATTCCAATGATGATGATGACTGGGCCAACAACAATTGGAGGGAAAAACTTTTTGACTTTTTTGACGCCAACAACTTTGATGATGCCTGCAATGATGATATAAATCACACCTGCAATCAACAAACCAATCATGACTGATGCCATGGCTGTGTTCCATTCAGGTGAATATTTTACTTTGCTTGTTCCAACAATTGAAATGAGTGCTGGCAAAAATGCAAAACTTGAACCCAAAAAAACTGGAACTTTTTTCTTTGTGACAAAATAGAAAATGATTGTTCCCAAACCAGCCGAAATCATTGCCATTGCAATGCTCATGTTTGCAAGAATTGGAACAAGAACTGTTGCGCCAAGCATTGCGAACATGTGTTGCAATGAAAGAACAACGTCTCTGCCAGAATAATGAAGTCCACATTTCATTTTGACAGTTTTTGTTGATTGGGTTTTATCTGTTTTTTTCATTTGTATACCCCTCCCAAGATATGCAGTAATTTACAAAAAAAAAGAGTAATGCTGAAATCGCATCACTCCATTGTGACATCAAGTGTGGAAATTGGAAAAACAAAAAGTCGAGCAATGTTGATTGCGTGAGATGATTGACTCATTTTTTCAAATTTGCAAATTCTTGTTTTTTGCATGACTTTCTCCAAAATTTTTTCTATTATATACTACTATAAAACAAAAATCAATCTATCAAAGCCCAATTTCACAAATTTTATGGAGATTTTTTGATTTTATTTCAATATTTTTTCAATTTTTAAATTTGCAATTTCTTGTTTTTTGGAACTTTTGAATTTTTTGTTCAGCAAAAGAATACACCATCAAAACATTATTGGGCTTGGGCTTCGGCTTGGGCTTGGGCTTCGGCTTGGGCTTGGGCTTCGGCTTGGGCTTGGGCTTGGGCTTGGGCTTGGGCTTGGGCTTGGGCTTGGGCTTGGGCTTGG
>CAYPVP010000013.1:0-26732 GCA_964414205.1 uncultured Bacteroidaceae bacterium
TATCGCTTTTTATTATCGCTTTTTATTATCGCTTTTTATTATCGCTTTTTATTATCGCTTTTTATTATTAAAAAAAAGAACCTTTCGGCTCTTTTTTTGGTCATTTCTTTTTTGATTTTTTTACATTTTGGAAATGCATTTCTTTCATTCCTTCAACTTGGTCGCATAGTTCTTTCAAACCACAACTTGCACAATCAAGATTCATGTCATTCAAAATTTTGTTCAATGTTTGAGTGATTTTGTCCACGTTTTGGGCAAGTTCTGAAAGTTGAGCAAAAATTGGCAATTCGTCGGTGATAAAAATGATTTTCACTGCTTTGACGTTTTCATTTTGCTTGTATGCTTTGATATATTCATTCGCTATTTTTGCAAAAGAAATTCCTTTTTTGATGGCTTCCTTGCCAACTCTGACTTGTTCCAATTTGTCAAATGATGATGCACGCACCATAAACCCTTCTGGATTTATGTCGTATTTCACAAATTCCATATCCTTGATTTGATGATATGCTTTTTCAGCATTTTCATTTTCTCCAAGGTCTTCAATTTGCAAAAACACAATTTTCCCATAGGCGCAATCGCTTTTGATTTGCAACAAATCTTTTCCATAAAGCAAGATTTCATCTTTTGGAACTTTTTTTGAATTTGTTGTGACCAAATGAAAACTTGAAGCAGGATGACCAGCGCCCCCCAAAGTGAAGGCGCTGTCCTTTTCAAAAATCAATTCATTTCTGTCTGACAAATTCCAACCATTGTTTGCATCGACTGCAAAAGATTTTGCATCAAACTTTTCAAGCAACTGATTGGTTTTGTCAATAATTCCATCATAAAGTTCCATTAAATTTTGGTATCCTTTTTCTTCTTGTCATGATATTTGTTGAGCATGTTGTAAACTGGTGCAACCAATTTCATATCAAGGTTGAAAAAATAGATGAGAAACAAAGTAATCATAGTTTAATCTCCTTTTTATTGAGCAAGTCCTTTTTGGCGAGCATATTCAGCAGCACCCAAAGCACCCATCAATTGTGGGTCAGTTGAAAGGTCAACAACTTTGATTTTCAAGACTTTTTCAATTGCTTTTTTAAGACCAATGTTCTTTGCGCATCCACCTGTCAAAGTGATTGAATCGGTTGCGCCTGCTTTTTTTGCCATGACGAAGCAACGTTTTGCAACAGCAAGTTGGATTCCAGCAGCAATTTCTTCACGAGGCTTTCCTTCACCAACCAAAGTGATGACTTCTGATTCAGCAAAAACTGTGCATTGTGCAGTGATTGGAATGACATTCTTTGCTTCCAAAGACAGTTTGCAGAATTCATCGATTGGAAGTTCAAAAGCATGAGCCATAGACTCAAAGAAGCGTCCAGTTCCAGCAGCACATTTGTCGTTCATTGCAAATGTTTTGACTGTTCCGTCTTCTGCAACAGCAATACCTTTTACGTCTTGTCCACCAATGTCAATGATTGCTTTGACTTTTGGATTTGTGACATGAACGCCCATAGCGTGGCAACTGATTTCTGAAATGTTTTCATCTGCTTGTGGAACTTTGTTTCTGCCGTAGCCTGTTCCAATCAAATAGTCAACTTTTTCAATTCCTGCTTTTTTCAAAACTTCTTCAATTCCTGCTTTTGCACTTTCTTCTGAATTGATTTTGCTTCTGATGTTGCTTGATGCAACAATTTTTCCATTTTCGTCAAGAATGACAGTTTTTGTGTAGGTTGAGCCTACATCACATCCACAAAAATATTTCATAATTATCTCTCCTTCAATTACCATGTAAGGTCATCTTCATAATCCACCAAAGATGGGTCTAGTGGTTCTTCTTGGAAAACAGTTTGCATATATCTGTTAACCTTTGTTCTCATTTCTTTTCTAGAAACTGTTCTACGGTCGCACAAATCATGTTCAACCCAAATCAAATGAATGCCATGTTTTCTTGCTTCGTCTTCAAAAAGTCCTTGAAGTCCTGCCATTGTTTTGCAAGAAACGTGAGCATACATGATGACAATGTTAGCATTAAATTTTTTGCAAACTCTCCAACATTCTTCCAAAACGTTGAGGTGTCCACCATTGGTGTGACTTCTCATTGACATTTTTTCATGTGCTCTTGCAAGGTCAACAAGTGCTTGTTCTTTGTCACCAATTGCGTGCATGTGGTGTGAAAGCATACATTCCATGTCGACCAAAACTTTGATTCCCCAGCAATTTTGTGCCCAGAAAGTGAAGTTTGAATAGTAGTGAGCAGGACATGACCAAACGATTGCACGGTGTCTAGGTTTGACATCAACGCCTTTTGCATCAAGAGCCTTGTCTTTCTCATAGCCTTTCATCATGAGTTTGAAAACTTTTTTGTCTTGATTCAAAACATATTCATCAAAACTGTTGTTGATTTGCCAAGCATACATTCTGTGAAGAGCAAGTGCAGGTCCACACACTTGTGGGAAATCGGTTGCGTTGACATCCCATTTTTTGAGCATGTATTCTGTTTCTTCATTGGCACGAGCCATAATCTTCCAATAGTAGTCCCAGTCCCATTTCACACCCATGTTGTCTTCAATAAATTTGATTGCGGCTTTGATGTTTTTGACTGCATAGTCTTGCACTTCTGGTTCATTGAAACGAACAGGAGGTGTGATGACAAAAACTGGCAAATCTTTGAAATATCTGTCCAAATATTGGGTTGCAATTGTAGAACCATCACAAGGCATTGAAGATGCAATCATGATTTTTCCAACATGAGGATATTCATCTTCAACAGCACATCCAACTTCGCAAACTGGAAGTGGGCAGATGTCTGCTGGAAGTCCAAATGCTTCAATAGCATCAATATAAGGAAGGTTTGCTTGTTGGTCAAGTTCGCCTGCAAGGAAAACTGGAATCATTTGAATTCCGATAGATTTCAATGTTGGGAAACCTGCAAGCAAAGATGCTGGCATCATTTCGTCCAAAATGATTGTTTTTTCACGAAGTTTTGCAGCACGTTTTTTGCTAAAAATTCCTGTGTTCAAATTTGCATCTCTTTGCAAAATGTCTTTGACGAGCATGACAACACCACGTGACATTGTATAGAATTGTTCATGAACAATTTTGAGTTCTATACCCTTAAAGCCGATTGTGTGTCTGTCTTGAAATGCAGGAGCAGTCATGTAGGTTGCCATCCATCTGTATCTAAAAAGGGCTTTTGTCAGTTGTGGCAAGCAAGGAAGTCCCAATTTGAAAAGGATGAGTCCCCAAAGTTTGAGCCAACGGCCAAAGTCATACATTGTGTCTTTAAAGCCTTTGTTTTCACGGCGTTTCATGACCATTTTGCCATTAAAGAGTTTTCCAAGAGGTTCATGTTTATAGTTAGCCATCATTTGCCCTCCTTTTTGTTTTTGTTGATTGTCTTGATTTCAAGACTTTCAACAAATGCCTGGAATCTTGTTCTAAGTTGTCCTGATGTTCTAGAACTGTATGGTCTGTCGATTGACAAACAAGGAATTCCAAATTCATTTTCTTGAATGTAACTTGCAAGAGTTCTTTCAAATCCCCAGAACACACAGAATTTCATTTGTTCATAGATGATTCCGTCTGCACTGTATTCTTTGAAAATGTCACGAGCAACTTGTCTTCTTTGTTCAGTTTTGTGTTCGGTGACATATCTTGGGCAAAGGCTTGTTTCCAAATAGAATCTGCAAACTTGTGTCAAAGCATCTTCTTTGTCATTCAAAACAATTTCTTGACGACCTGGCAATGCACCATAGCAGAAACGGTCAGCAACAACCATTGCACCACTGTCTTCGATGAGTTTGATGAGGTCTGGGTCATCAATTTCTGAGCCAACAACAGCAACTCTGACACGATAGAAAGGCTTTTTGTCAGGTTGTCTAGATTTCAAATCTTCTGCAACTTCTCTCAAATATGGCAAAATTTCTTTTTTTGGACACACATAGGATGCAAGGCAAATGATGTGATATTCATAGCCTGTGATTCTTGGGTTCAAATCTTTTCTATAATCGCCAATTTCTGTGATGAGTCTACAAACCTCATTGTGTTCTTCAACTGCTTTTCTGATTGAAGCATCTGAAATGTCAACACCATAGTTTTCTTTCATTGACTTCAAAAGTTTTCTGCTAAGTTGTTCTTTGTAGTGTTCAACGCAGTCAGCATCATCAGAATATGGAATGTCAGCATGAGTCACAAAAAACTTTTCTTTGTTGATAAGTTTTTGAATTTCAAGGTTTTCCATTCCACGGTTGATTGGTTCGCAAGTGTCGGCAGCGCCAATTCCGTCCAAGAAATTGAAGCCACCCTCCATAGCGCGTTCAAGCAACGCTCTTGCATACTCGCAAGTGTAGTTAGACATGTAATATGTAGCCATATCAATCGAACCTGTCTTTGGCGCTCTCAAACGAACTGAAAAGCAATCGCCAAGATTCAACAAAACTTCTGGGATATGGTAACATGTGTAACCAAGTGCAATTTTTCCTTCATCTTTTGCTTTTCTGACCAACTCGTTGTTGGCATCATCAAGCAACTTCTCGAAGTAAATAATGTGCTTTAAATCTCTCACTGTTTTTTTTCTCCTTACTTATTTGCAAAAATTCTTCGTCAAGCAAAGATTTTTGCATGATATTTGTTATAAAATCCCCATTTTAGCAAGTGCTTCTTTCGCACCCACAACAACATTTGAATTGTCAGGCAAATTGAAAATGCTTTCACCTTTGATGTCAAATGTTGAAAGATTAACGTCCGAATTGATATAGGACAAAACAGGAATGCTTCCTGTGTCAATCAAATCTTTCAAACTTGGGTCTGTAATTCGATTTACAATTGCGCCAATTTTGTCATACATAACTAAATCATCAGCAACATTTTTGATGGTTTGAATGACTTTTGTTCCTTTCTTTGATGGGTCGGTGATGAGAATCAAGTGTGTGACTTTTTCCATTACACGGCGATTGATTTGCTCAATTCCTGCTTCTCCATCAATGACAACATAATCAAACTCTTGTGACAACAAACTGATGACTTCTTTCAAATAACTGTTGATTTTGCAATAGCATCCTGCTGTTTCAGGTCTGCCAACAGCAATAAAAGAAAATCCGTCTTTTTCGACCAATGCGTCAAAAATTCTATATCTTGCTTCGCTCAAAAGTTCAATCGCTGCCTTGGTGTTTTTTTCTTCAACATTTTCAATGATTGATTTTCTGATGTCATCAATGGTCATTGATGGTTCAATTCCAAGTGCAGTTGAAAGTCCAACTGCTGGGTCTGCATCAATTGCCAAAATTTTCGCTTCTGGCTTGTTTTGAACAAGCAATTTGACGATGGCTGCCGAAATTGAAGTTTTTCCAACTCCCCCTTTTCCAGCGACAGTAATAATTGTTGATTTTTTGTCCATTTTAACCTTCTTTTCAATAAAACAACATCACTAGCAAGGCAAATTTGCCTTGCTAGCAACAAAAAATTTAGATTCTGATTGCAAGATTGTATGCTGCTCTTGTTGCTTCCAACACTCTGCCAGCCTTTTGACTGTCACCAATGTTGAAAAGTTCAGGTGCAACATTTGCATTTTGAAGTTCAAAGAACAATTTTTCATCTGCTCTTCCACCAAGTGCCAAAACAACAAGGTCTGCATCAATTTGTTCCATCTTGAATTTTTCATCAAATTGTTTGAATTTGCCTGTGTTTGATGGGTGGAAAGGAATCCAGTTTGCATATGGTTCAAGTGGGTTCAAAATGTTTGTTGGAAGAAGTGGAGCCCATGTTGTATAAGGGTTTGGAACCATTTTTGAAGTGTTTTGTTTGATGTTGACTTTTCCACCTTCAAAAGATTCAAGTTTTGCGCAGTTGTGCAAAACAATTCCTGCTTTTTTCATTGCGTGGAGCAAGTGTCCTCTGTTTGCTGTGCAAGTTCCTTCCATAAAGTTCTTTGCCATTTCAACAACTTCAACTTGTTTTCCATGTTCATATGCAAGCCATGAAGCAGTTTCGCAACCAACAACACCACCACCAACAACAACAACTTTGTTTGCCTTGTCAGCAAGTTTTGGGTTGACAAGCAAATCAACTGCTTGAACATATTTGACTTCATTGAGTCCTTTGAATGGAGGGCAAGCATTCTTTATGCCATGTGACAAAACAATGCTGTCAAATTTTTGTTTTTTGAGCCATTCTGCGTCGACTTCTTGATTGAAAATCATTTTGAAATTGTCAAGTTTTTCTGCTTGTTTAACTTCATTTTCAAGCCACAACAAATAGTTTTCAAAATCAAATTTGATTTTTGGAGCACTTCCTGGAATGACTTTTCCACCAATTTTGTCTGTTTTTTCAACCAAAGTCACATTGTGTCCTCTCTTTGCAGCAGTTGTTGCAAATGTGACACCAGCAGGACCAGCACCAACAACACAAATGTTTTTGACTTCGTCTGCTTTTGGCAAAACGATTGGCATTTTTTCTTCAAAACCTGTTCTTGGGTTGACAGCACATTGTGGGTGTCCACCTTCGACAAATTCGTTGACACAACCTTCTTGACATCCAATGCAAGGGCAAATTTCTTCAACTTTTCCTGCATATGCCTTGTTGCACCATTCTGGGTCAGAAAGCAATGGACGAGCAAGCATGACCATGTCGCAATCTCCATCACGGAGTGCTTTTTCTGCAAGGTCAGGGTAGCCAAGTTTTCCAACTGCAACGACTGGAACTTCAACGCCTGCGTTAGATTTGATTCCTTTTGCTTTGAAATATTCTTTTGCGACTTTTGAAACATCAAGGAAGCAACCTGCTGGCATTGATGCTGGTGGGTGTGGAAGCCACCAGTTGTCATAGCAACCAAGGTCGACGTCAAAAAGGTCAACCCCTGCTTTGACAAGGTTTTCCATATATTCGAGAGTTTCAGCGATTGAACGACCGTTTTTGAATTTTTTGAGTGAAGAAACCTTGTTCATTGTGTTTCCATAGGTTTCGTTCAATGCGAGCGACAAGTCAATGCGATACATGATTGGGAAGTTTGAACCTCCACGTTTTCTCATTTCTTTGACGCAATCAATTCCAAATCTTTGCCAATCAGCATATTTTCCAAGTTTTCTACGGTTGAAAGCCTTGTTTGTCATTTGTTCAAGCAAATAGCCTTCGTGTCCGTGCAAATATGCACCATCGAGTCCACATTCTTTTGCATCAGCAGTTGCTTGTCCCATGTTTTTGACAATTCTGCCAAGTTCATGGTCTGTGAGTGGCAAGCAAGGAACACCTGGTGTATAGAAGTTTGGATTCCATGAAGAAGAACGAGGGAATTTGTAGTTATGTAGCAAACAAGTTGTAGGACCAACACGTCCAAGTCCTGGTGTCAACTGAATGAACACTTTTGAACCAAATGCGTGACATCCTTGTGCCAAATCTCTCCATCCCATAAATGTTGTTCTTGTTTTGTCAAGAACAGGGAACATGGATTTGTGGTTTCCTTCATCAACAACATGGTCAATGCCATGGCTGACAGGAATGAGTCCTGTTGTGATAAGTCCAACACCACCCTTTGCACGAGCAAAGAAATATTGCAACATCTTTTCACTAGGGCGTCCTGTTTCTTCACACATCATTATGTTGCCCATAGGACCCATAACAACACGGTTTTTGATTGTTGTTCTGTTGACTTGAATTGGCGAAAAAATTGCATTGTAAGGATACAATTTTTTTGTCATACGCGCAGCGCAACCCTTTTTGTTTTCATCTGATTTTTGAACCCAATTTTCAAATGAATCACAAAGTTCTTGCACCAACTTGTCAGTTTTCAAATCTGCCATTTCGCTTTTACCTTCCTTTTGTTTTTTGAAAGTATTTTAGAAAACACAAAATTTGAATTCTAGCCATACTTTCACAATTCAATATGTTGATATTTTATCATAGCAAATTATATGAGTCAAGAAATAAATAAATACATACTTATTGAAAGTCATCGACTTTTATTCACTATTTCGACAAATAAACTAAACTATTTTTTTCAACTTTGTAGATTTTTTTGTATTTTCTTATATATTTTTTTAATATTGGCATAAAAAACTGCAAAAATTGACAAATTAAGTTGTTATTTTCTTTTTTATTGTCATACAAATTTCTAATTTTGTGTTTTTTTCTTTCCAAATTTTGTGTTTTTTTACCAATTTTTTTCAAACAAAAAAACACCAAAACGGTGTTTTTTGCATCTTTGCATCATAAAATTTTCTGCAACTACATTGTTTCGACTTCGTCTCTTATGTCTTTGATTTGTTTCAACCCAACAAAGAAAGTGAGTTCGCCAATCAAAAACAAAAGTCCTGCGACAACATACATTGCGATTGCAATGTTTCCACCTGCTGTGCCACCTGCAACAAATTGAAAGTACAAACCTGCTGTCATAGCAAACAATGCTGTGAACAAATAGAGAACCATTGTTCTGACATTTGCAAGCATCAACATTCTTATGTGCGTAATTTGAGTGTTTTGCATAAAAGCCTCCTATAATTTCTTAGATTAGTTTGAGACTTAAAAACAAAATTATTCAACATTTCTGCATTTTGAAACAAAACCTAGATTTTTACATTTTTTGAATGTCTACACATTGCAAAAAGTTGTTGATTGCGTCGCATTTATTATTCATTTTTTGCTTCAAAATTTGTTTAGAATTTTATAAAATCATTTTTTGCTTCAAAATTTAGCATTGATAATTATAAATCATTTTTATCTTACATTATATTATTTATTTTTTGTTGTTTTCTGAATCATTCAACATTTTTTCTTCAATCTAGTTTTTCAAACAATTCAAACTGACACTGTGCAATTTTTTTTCTTTTTACAACATATTCTTTTTGTCCATTTCTCAAAATTATGTCGCCACAAAATTTGCATTTTGAACAATCATTTGAATTCAATGTTTTGCTTGGACAATGTGCAAATGTCATAAGTGGCAATTCAAAGCCAACAATTTCCACTTCTTGCTTGTTTGTTTCAATGTCAAAAACTTCCACACTTTTTTGAAAAAGTGTTGCTCCAAATTCAAAAGCCTCTGCAACTGCAAACCTGTTTGCCAAATTCATTCCAAACCCAGCAATCACTTCATAGTCATTTTTGAAATTTAAACCATAGACATTGTTGGCAACAATGCCATCAATTCCAGCAAGTGCTTTCAAAACAACCTTGACTTTTTCCAAATCTTTTCCGTTTGCAATGATTGGGAGTTCAACAAAAAATTTTGCATCAGCAATTTTGGCAGTGACGTTTCTTTGCAACTTTTCAAATTCGCAAACTTCAAAATTTCGAGGGCAAAGAACAACGACTTTTTCGCCTAGGCATTTGATGTCATCAATGCTTTCACATCGTCCAATTTTTTGTGCTTGTTTTTTGTTTCCAATCAATGTTGTTTGTTTCAACAAGCGAGCAAATTTGTCTTCACAAAACTTTGCTTTTTCAGGGGAGTTGCTTTGCAAAATCATTCTTTCCAACAATTCCAAAACTTCTCTGCGAGCATTGTTGACAACTGATTTTGGAACAAAAATTTCGTTTGCCTTTGTTTCTGCTTTTTCGCACACAAAATTTGTATCACCCGTTTTTGAAATTTGCATTGAAATTTCTTGTGCAGTTGTTTCTTTGTTTTGCGCCTTTTGAACAACAAATTCTGAAACATATTTTGCTTCCAATTCACCAGCCTTTGCCACAATTTCAAAATTTTTGCCAGCATATGCTTTTGCCAAAAACGACACTTCAACTTTGCGTTTTGATTCTTCAAGTGCTTTTTCAGTGGTTTTGTCCAAAATCAAATTGACTTTGTTGCCAACTTTTGCAGTTGTTTTTCCAAACAAAATCCAGTTGTTGCCTCGTCTTTCAAAACTTCCAACACCAATACTTCCAGTTTCAAAATCATCATCAAAAAACTTCAACCCATCACCAACACAAAACTTGTGTTTGGTTTCAATTTCAATTTGCAAAATGTTTTTGAATGGCTTGATTGAAACAACTCTGCCAATTTCTACTCCTTGATGATTGTGTGCAAATTTGTTGATTACGTTGTCAGTGACTCCATTTTCAAGATAGGCACTTGAAAGAAACTCACCTCTGTTGTAGGCTTGCATCAATCTACTTTTCAGTTTTGGAATTTCTTTTTTGTTTTGCAAATTGTCAAGTGCAAATCTGTAAGCATTGACAGTTTCAGCCACATAGCCACTTCTTCGCAACCTGCCTTCAATTTTGAACGATGAAACGCCTACATCAATCAATTTTTCAAGATTTTCAACCAAGCACAAATCTCTTGCAGACAGCATTCTTCCCATTTCTTCATTTTTGGAGTCGCTCATTTCATACATCATTCTGCATGGTTGTTTGCACATTCCCCTGTTGCCACTTGCACCAAATTGTTGAAAACTAAAATAGCAATTTCCAGAAAAAGCGACACACAACGCCCCTTGAACAAAATATTCAATGTCGAGATTTGTGTTTTCTTTGATTTTTTTTATGTCTTCAAGTTTTGTTTCTCTTGAAAGAACAACTCTTTTGATGCCCATTTTTTCTGCAATCATTGCACCGTCCAAGTTGTGAATCCCCATTTGTGTGCTTGCATGAATCTCTATGTTTTCAAAGCACTCTTTCAAAATTTTGACAATGCCCAAATCTTGAACAATAAAAGCATCAACATTTGCTCTTGTTGCCATTTTGACCAGTTTCAACATTTCTTCAATTTCATTATCAAACAACAATGTGTTGAGTGTGACATAAACTTTCACGCCAAAAAAATGCGCTTTTTTGACACATTCAAACAAGTTTTTTTCATCAAAGTTTTCAGCTTTTTTTCGAGCATTGAAGTTTCCAAGCCCCAAATAGATTGCATCTGCACCGTTGTTTAGTGCAAGTTCAAAACTTTCCAAATCGCCAGCAGGAGCAAGCAATTCCAATTTCTTTTCGTTATTCATGCTTTCAATATACTTTTTTTCAAAAACAAAATCAACTTTTATAAAAAAATAGTCATAAAATGATTTCAACATCACTTTATGACAAATCGCCACAACAAATTTTAAAACTTCGTTTTCCTTTTTTTGTTTTATTTCCCTGTTTTCTTTTTCCCTGTTTTTTTGTTTAATATTTATGATTTTACGAACTAATATTATTATTGAAAACAAACTTTGCAATTATAAATTTTAAAATTGTTTCTAAAATTTATATCCACAGAATAAACTTCCATCAAAAGCAATTTTTCACTTTTCAAATTGTTGTCTTCTTATCTTAACTCGCTTTTAGCAAAAAATTCTAATGCTTCTTTGTAGCCTTCAAAGCCTTTTCCACAAATGGTTTTTTCAGCCACCATTGAAATGTAGGACAGTTTTCTAAATTCTTCTCTTTGGTTTATGTCTGTCAAATGAACTTCAACTGTTGGCAAATTCACAGCCTTCAATGCGTCCATAATTGCAATGCTTGTATGTGTGTAGGCACCTGCGTTGATGATGATTCCGTCAAAAACTTGATAGGCTTGCTGAACAAATTCGCAAATTTCCCCTTCATAGTTTGATTGTTTCAAGCAAACCTCTATTCCAAGTGTTTTTGCAGTTTGGCAAATATATTCAGTCAAGTCGGCAAATGTTTTGTTGCCATACAAGTGTTTTTCACGAATGCCAAGCATATTCAAATTGACACCGTTTACAACCAAGATTTTTTTCATATCTTCTCCAAAATTTCTTTGACAACTTTTTTCAAGGTTTTGTCATTTTCAATTTCAATGTTTGCAAAAGTTTCATAGATTGGCAATCTTTCTTCAAACATTTTTTTGATTTTTGGCAAACTCACTGACAAAGGTCTTCCATCAGTTGCAAGTTTTTCAAGTGGTCTTTTCAAAAAAACGACAACTGCATTTTTTTGCAATGTTTCTCTATTTTCTTCGTTCAAAACAGCGCCACCACCTGTTGCAATGACAGAATGTGTTTTCTTTGCCACCTCAAAAACAATTTCACTTTCAATTTGTCTGAAACCAACTTCTCCAACTTCATTGAAAATTTGAGAAATTGACTTGCCTGTTTTTTCTTCAATCATTTTGTCAGTGTCAAAAAATGGTCTTTTCAGTTTTTTTGCAAGTTCTTGGCCAACTGATGTTTTTCCAACACCTGCCATGCCAATCAAAACAATGTTTTTCAAGTCCTTTGCCATTTTGTTGCAAATTTCAAGCGTGTGCGATTGTTCAATATGTTTTCCTTTGAAAATTTCTTCTGCTCGCCTTGCTTGTTCCACAAGCATCAACAAGCCATTGCTTGCTTTCAAACTTAGTTTTTTTGCTTCTTGCACAAGTTCTGTTTCAAAAGGGTTGTAGATGACATCAAAAACGCTTTCCACATTTGAAAATTTTGCAATGCACACAGGAATGTCTTCAATGTTTGGCCACATTCCAACAGGTGTAGTGTTGATGATGACCTCGGTTTCTTGTTTTGTTGCAACATTTTGATAGTTGCACTCGCCAGTTCTTGACACAGTTGTAACACTTTTTGCATCTTCACTTTTTGCAAGAACCGCCGCCGTTTTTGATGTTCCACCACTGCCCAAAATCAAAACATTTTTGTTTTTCAGTTCAATGCCTGCATGATGAATTGCAAAACGCATGCCATCAATGTCAGTGTTTGAGCCAATCAATTTTCCTTTTTCGTTTTTTATTGTGTTGACTGCACCAATGTTTTTGGCATCTTCCGTGATTTCATCCAAAAACTTGATGACTGTTTCTTTGTATGGAATTGTGACATTCACTCCCAAAAATTTTTTTTCTTTCAAAAAATTTTCAACGGCTTCTTCGTTTTCGAGTTCCAAAAGTTCATAGTTCAGTCCAAAATGCTTATGAATTTCGGGTGATATCGAGTGTTTCAATGTTTTGCCAATCAAACCATATTTCATATTCTCTCACTTTTTAACTTGCAAATTATTTTTCTTATAATCTATGACATACAGCAAATTGTCAACGCTTTTGGAGCAAATTGTTTGTTGAAAAGATTTTGCCCACACAATTTCTCACCAAACTATCGATTTGGGTTTTCTCTTTGGTTTTCAATAGATTTTCTATTTTGGTTCCATTACTATTTATTTTTGAATTTCTATTTTGGTTCTATCCGTGTTTTGGTTTTACTTTCAATTTCTATATCATATGTTGATTTCAATTTTAACTTCTTTTTGTTGTTCAATAGATTTTCTATTTTTGTTTTCATTAGGTTTTTTTTCTAATTTCCATTCAGTTTTGAATTATTGTTTCTATCTTAATTCTCGATAACTTCCCAAAAACACAAATTCAGCCGAATTGTTGTCAAGTTCAGCAATCAAGTTTTGCACACTCTTTTCTTCAATGTCTGCTTCAAAATCAAAATAGAACATAAATTCAAATGCAGAGTTTGGCATTGGTCTTGATTCAAGTTTTGTCAAATTCAATCCTAGTGAAGAAAATTTGTTCAACATTTTGTTCAAACTTCCTGTTTCGTGTGGCAAGTTGACCATAATGCTGATTTTGTTTGATTTTTCATAAATTTCCAAATTTTTGGAAATGACAATAAATCGAGTGAAGTTGTTTTCGTTGTCTTGAACATTTTGTTCCACAACGTTGAGTCCATAGATTCCAGCGCATTCAAACGATGACAAACAAGCAACATCTTTTCTGTTTGATTCGGCAACCATTTTTGCCCCAACTGCTGTGTTTGCCACAACCGTGATTTTGACATTTTCAAAAGTTTTGAGAAATTCATCACACTGTGCGATTGCTTGCTCATGTGAAAAAATTTCTTTGATTTCACTTTTTGCAACGCCATGTTTTGCAAGCAAGCAATGTTGAATTTTCAACTTCAAACTTCTGACAACAAAAAACTTGTGCTTTCTCATCAAGTCATAAACCGAATCAACACTTCCTGCCGAACTGTTTTCAATTGGCAAAACACCAAAATCGCAAAAACCTTGTTCCACTGCCTTGAAAACACCTTCAAAGTCTTTGAAAAAAGATATGCTTGAAATTGGAAAAAACTTTGAACAAGCAATGCTTGAATATGCTCCGTCAACACCTTGGCAAGCAACAACAGCCTCAATAGGAAATTCTTTCACTCCTGTTTTCAATGTGTTTTCAATGTTGGTTTGCATTTTTGAATGAAGTTCAACAATTTGATTTTGATATGCCTTGCTGGTTTCAAACATGGTTTCAAAAACTCTTTTTGCATAGAGTTTGAATTGAGGTTGCATTTTTGATGTCACTCTTGCAATGATTTGTTTTTCTCTTGAAGAATTTTCAATGCCAACTCCATTTTGTTTTTTAAATTCGCCAACTTGTTTTGCAAGTTCCATTCTTTTTTCAAAAAGTTCAGCCATTTTGTCATCAATGGCATCAATTTCATCTCTGATAGAATTCAAGTCCATGTGTTTCTATTCCTTTATAATTTTTGATTTCATCATTTCATCAAGCAAAGCCACAGCAACAACCGATTCAACAACAGGAACTGCTCTTGGAACAATCGAACTGTCGTGTCTTCCTTTGATTTTGATTTTAACATTTTCTTTTGTGTCCAAATTGACAGTGTCTTGTTCAATCGAAATTGATGGTGTAGGTTTGATGGCAACTCTCATTGTCAATGGCATGCCGTTTGAAATGCCTCCATTGATTCCACCATTATGATTTGTTTTTGTCACAACTTTGCCATTCTCAAATTGAAAAGCATCATTTGCTTGACTTCCAAACATAGTTGCAAAATCGAATCCACTTCCAAACTCAACACCTTTTACGGCAGGAATTGCAAACAATCCTGTTGACAATTTGCCTTCAAGTCCATCATACAAAGCATCTCCAATTCCAACTGGCAAACCATAGACAATGCAATCAATCTCTCCACCAACGCTATCACCTTTTTGAGAGGTTTCAGCAATCAGTTGAACCATCTCGTTTTGATTGGAAAGAGCAGAAAACGGACTTTTGTGTGCCAAAACAATCTCATCAAACCCTATTTCTGTCATTTTGTAGTTTTTTCCAACCACATTTCCAATTCTAGAAATGTAGGCACCAATCTCAACTCCGTCCTTTTTCAAAATCTCTTTTGCAAGTCCACCTGCAATGCAAACTGGGGCAGTCATTCTTCCTGAAAATCTCCCACCACCCGTTGCAAAAGTTTTGTCCTTTTCAAAAGAAACAAAATCAGCATGAGATGGTCTTGGACATTTCTCAACATTTTCATAGTCGTGTTTTTTGATGTTGTTGTTTTTGATAACAGCCAAAATTGTTTCACCTGTGGCAACGCCATTTTCAACACCACTCAAAATCACCACTTCATCTTTTTCCAATCTAGGAGTGCTCCAAGCATTGTTTCCACTTTTGCGTCTGTCAACAAACTTTTGAATTTTTTCTTTGTCAACAATTTCGCCTTTGCGTATGCCTGAAATTTTCACACCAATTTCATCAGCATGCGATTCACCAAAAACATCAATGTTGACAATTTCATAGTGAGTTTTCATATTTTCCACCAACTTTTAAGAAATCTTCAAAAAACTTTGGATACGATTTTTTGACACAGCCAACAGACAAAATTTTAACTTTTTGACAAACCGAACCAAGCACTGCAAGACTCATGACAATTCTATGGTCATTTTCGCCATACATTGTCAAGTTTTGTGGTTTTCCGCCACGAATTTGCAATGTGTCATCAAAAAAGAACATTTTGATTCCAGCCTTTTTCAGCATAATCATTATGGCTTCAAGCCTGTCACATTCTTTAAATTTCAATCTTTCGACATCATAGATTGTTGACACTCCATTTGCAACTGCCATTGCAACAACCAAAACAGGAATTATGTCAGGGCAATCCATTGCAGACATTGTCACGGCTGAAAGTTTTGACTTTTCAATAGTGACTCTGTTTTCTTCACGAATGATTTTTGCGCCCATCTTTTCCAAAATGTTGAGCACAACCCTGTCGCCTTGCGTTGAATCCATTTTCATTCCTTCAATGGTGACCTTTCCTGCAATCGCACCCAGCACAGCAAAAAAACTTGCACTTGACCAGTCGCCCTCAACGGTATATTCGCCTTTTGACACAAATTTTTGTCCACCTTTGATAAAGAATGAATTTCCTTCTTTTTCTATCACAATGCCAAAATCTTTCAAAACGTCAAGAGTCAATTCGATATAACTTTTTGAAGCCACAGTTCCAACAACTTCAACAACGCTGTCGCCATCAAGCAACGGAAGTGCAAAAAGCAAACCCGTGACATATTGCGAACTGACAACGCCACCAATAACAAATTTTCCACTTTGCAATTTGTTTCTAAGTTCAAGTGGAATTCTTCTTGAATTGACTTCAACGCCATGGTTTTCCAAAACATCAATCATTGTTTCAATTGGTCTGAAAGGCAATCTGCCCTCTCCATCAAATCGTGCAGAAACTCCAAGTGCCGAAACAAGAGGCAACATAAATCGCAATGTTGAACCACTTTCTTTGGCATCAATTTCAACTTGTTCAACTGGCAAATTTGAAATTGGAGTGATTTTCATTTTGTCGCTTGCAATCTTTTCAAACTTTGCACCAAGCGCCGTCAGTGCATTCATTGTGGCAGTGACATCTTCTCCAAGCAAAACTCCATTTACAATTGTTTCTTTGTCTGAAAGTGCCGAAGCAATCAAAATTCTGTGTGCTATTGATTTTGAAGCAGGAACTTTGACAGTTCCATTGATTTCTGAACCATTTACAATGACATCCATGACATTTTCTCCTTCAAGTCTTCAATTTTTATTTTTTCTATTTTACAATTTCCAAAAGCATGAGGAACAATCAGTGAAACTTCTCCTTGACTGTCAGATTTTTTGTCCATTTTAACTGCTTCCACAATTTTTGTCACACTGCTTTCAACTTTCAAATCAAAATGATATTTTTCAAACATTTTCATCAGTTTTTGCATTTCTGCCTTTGACAACTTGTCCTCATTCACAGCAAAATTTGCAATCAAATTCATTCCTTTTGCAACTGCCAAACCGTGTGGAATTTGAAAGTTTGAAAGTTGTTCAATCGCATGCCCAAAAGTATGTCCAAGATTGAGCAATTTGCGTTGTCCATTTTCACATTCATCTTTTTCAACAATTTGCTTTTTTGCAATCACACAGAGTTCCACAAATCTTTCAATGTTGCTCTCATCAAGCCCTTTTGTCAAAATGGTTTCAAGTTCGCCACCATTCAAAACAGCATATTTGATTCCTTCTGCAATTCCATTTTTCCAATCAACATCTTTCAATGTGGACAATGTCAAAGTGTCGCACAAAACAAGAGATGGTTGATGAAAAGCCCCAAGCAAATTTTTGCCTGTCGGCAAATCAACACCAGTTTTTCCACCAACAGAGGCATCAACCATTGCAAGCAATGTTGTTGGAACGCTTACATAGTCAATTCCTCTCATGTATGTTGCCGATGCAAACCCTGCAATGTCAGTCACAATTCCACCACCAACAGCAACAACAATGTCATCACGACAAAATTTGTTTTTTTCAAGCATAGAAATGACTTTCAAAAATTGCGATGGTGTTTTGTTTTCTTCTCCATTTTTCAAAACGCAAGAAAATGTTTCAAAACTTGAATTTTTCAACGCTAGCAAAACCTTTTCAAGCCATAGTTTTTCAACATTGTCATCAGTGACAACCAAAATCTTTTTTTTGCCTTTAAGTTGCAAAATCAAATTTCCAAGACTAGCAATTCCACCTTTTTCAATGATGACTTCATATTTATGATTGGTGTTTATCTCAACATTAGTCATTTTTTCTCCTGTTTCGACGGTTCAATTCGGCAAGTTCTTTCATTTTTGTTCCGTCATTCAAAATGTTTTCAAGTTCGCTCCTGTTTCCATTTTGAATGGCATTCTTCAATTCTGCAATGTTTTTTTCAAAAATTTCTATTTCTTCAAGCAAAAAATCTTTGTTTTCCAAAAAAAGTTCTGTCCACATTTCGCCATTCAATTTTGAAACCCTTGTCATATCTCTAAAACTTCCTGCTGAAAACCCAGAATGTTTTTCTGCAAGTGGGTTTCTTATGTAGGCATTTGAAATGACATGTGCAAGTTGTGATGTATAGGCAATCATTTTGTCATGTTCTTCTGCTGTGGCAATTTGCACACCCTCTGCACCAATTTGCAAAAACAAAGATTTCAAATCGGCAACAACTTGAATTGGTGTGTCATCAAGTGGAGTCACAACAAAATAGGAATGTTCAAACAATGTTGCCATTGAATGAGAAATTCCACTAAATTCTCTGCCAGCCATTGGGTGAACACCGACAAAATTCAAATGGGAAAATTTGGCAAACAAACTTTGCATTTCTTCAAAAACTTCTCTTTTGTTGCCTGCGAAATCAATGATTGTTGCACCATTTTTGAGTTTTGGAGCAATTTCTTTCATCATTTTCAAAACATCTTTTGGGCACAGTGCAAGAACAACCAAATCAATTTCTGTCAAATCTTTTTCTGTCAATCTGAAAGTGCAAGCAGAAAGCAATTCTGCCTTAGCAAGCACATTATCATTCAAATCTGTCCCATAAACTTCATGTTCGGTGTTTTTCAAGACAGCACGCCCAAACGAACCACCCATCAAACCCATTCCAAAAATTGCAATTTTCATTTTTCACCTAGTCCAAAACTTTTTCTGCAATAGGGAGCATTGCTTTGACTTTGACAACAACATCTTCAAATTGTTCAGGTTTGAGTGATTGTGGTCCATCACAAAGAGCATGAGCAGGGTCATTGTGAACTTCAATCATAAGTCCATCACTGCCAGCACCAACAGATGCAAGCGACATTGGTTTGACAAGGCGAGCAATTCCACTTGCGTGACTTGGGTCAACAATGACAGGCAAGTGAGTTCTTTCTTTCAAAATTGGAATTGCTGACAAATCAAGAGTGTTTCGTGTGTATGGTTCGTACGTTCTGATTCCTCTTTCGCACAAAATGACTTTTGAGTTTCCACCAGCCATGATATATTCTGCACTCATGAGCCATTCTTCAATTGTTGATGCAAGTCCTCTTTTCAGCAAAATTGGCTTGTCAATTTTTCCAAGTTCTTTCAGCATTTCAAAGTTTTGCATGTTTCTTGCACCAACTTGAATGACATCTACATCTTGAAATGAATCCAAATATTTTTCACTCATCAACTCTGTGACAATTGGAAGTCCTGTTTCTTGCTTTGCTGTTTTCAAAAATTCTAGTCCCATTTCTCTCAACCCTTGAAAAGCATATGGTGAAGTTCTTGGCTTGAAAGCACCACCACGCAAAAGTGTTGCACCTGCTTTTTTGACAGCCTTTGCAATTTCAACAACTTGCTTTTCCGATTCAACCGAGCAAGGGCCTGCAATGATTTGAAAATGATTTCCACCAAATTTGTGGCCACTGACATCAACAATCGAGTCTGCTGGGTGAAACTTTCTATTTGCATTTTTGTATGGTTCTTGAATCCGATTGACACTTTCAACAATGTCAAGTGAGCGAATCAAATCAATGTCCACTTTTGAAGTGTCACCAATCAGTCCAACCACCGTGGAATTTTCACCTTCACTCATGTGAATTCCAAGACCTAAACTTTTTATCCAATTTGTCAAATTTTCAACTTGCTTTGGATTTTGATTTTTTTTGATTACAACAATCATTTTGACCACCTTTGAATGCTAGCCATTCAACCCTATTATTTCTTTTATTGTGTTTCTAAAACAAAAAACGCTGATTAGGTTTGACCAATCAGCGTTTTAGTATCAAAATTTCACTACGCCAAAAAGGTCACATTTTGCTTGCGACATAAAAGTAGTAAAAATAGTAGTTGTTTGAAATCAACAAATTTTTCATATCTTTTCCTTTTTGACTTTCAATAACAAAATTATAAAACCGTTTGCAACAATTTGTCAACACAAATTTCTCAAATGTTTTCTTTTGAAGTTTTTTGTATCACTTCAATCGCATCCAAAATGGTTTTTTCTTTTGCCAAATCGCCATATTTGTCAACATCGTTTTTGTTTTTGTCACCATGAGTCAGGCAACCTGCACCACCAATGCAACCATTGACACAAGCCATTCCTTCAATGAAGTTGACATCTCTCAAACCTCTTTTTGCTTTCAAAAGTGCAAGTTTGCATGCTTCAATTCCGTCACAAGCAGTTGGTTTCACCTCAAATGTTGAGCCTTGCTCATGAAGTGCTTCAACGACAGCCTCTGAAAGTCCTCCTGTTCTTGCAAATGTTCTTCCAAACTTTGAAGCATTGTCAAGGACGCTTTCTTCAAGTGTGGCAATGTCAATCTCCCTACTGTCAAACAGTGCTTGCAATTCATTGAAAGTCAAAACGCAGTCAATGAATGGTGCAATTTCAGGCTTTTGAAATTCCATTTTTTTTGCCGTGCATGGTCCAATGAAAACAACTTTTGCATTCTCATCTGTTTCTTTCACATATTTTGCGATTGTTGCAGCAGGTGACAAATTTGTTGAAACATTATCTTTCATTTCAGGGAATTGTTTTTCAACAAAATTTACAAATGCAGGACAGCATGATGATGTCAAAAAGCCTTTTTCTTCAAGTTCTTTTGCCTCTGCCCATGCCACCAAATCAGCCCCAAGTGCAGCCTCAATCACTGTGTGAAAACCAAGAATTTTTAGTCCAGAAATGACTTGTCCCAATTTTGCAAAATGAAATTGGCTTGAAATTGCAGGCGCAACAACAGCATATGCTTTGACTTTTTCAATTTTTCCTGCTTCTTTCAAAATGTTGATTGCATCCAAAATGAACGACTTGTCAGTGATTGCACCAAAAGGACATTGATAGACACATGCGCCACAACTGATACATTTTTCATTGTTGATTTTTGCTCCACCTGTTTCTTCATCAACGGTGATTGCTTTGACTTTGCAAGAAGATTCACAAGGTCGTTTGTTGTTGACAATTGCCGAATATGGACAAACTTTTGCACATGCACCACAACCCACGCATTTGCTTTTGTCTATGTATGCTTTTTGATTGTGGTCAAAAGTGATTGCACCTCTTTTGCAAACGCTTTCGCAACGGTGTGCCAAACAGCCTCTGCAAGCATTTGAAACTTCATAGCCTCCTGCTGGGCAGTCATCACAAGCAATGTCAATGACTTCAATGACATTAGGGTTTGATTTGTCGCCACCACACGCCATTTTTACACGGCGAGACAAAATTGCTCTTTCTTTATAGACACAGCATCTCATTGTAGGAACTTTTCCAGGAACAATCATTCTTGGAATGTCTGTCATTTTTTCTATCAATTGGTCATCAAAAGCAAGTTTTGCAACTTCACGCAAAACTTTGAAATTCAAATATTGAACTTTTGTTTCAAATTCCCTCATTAGTATCTCTCCTAGGCATAAAAAATTTCCACAATTTTGCCCATCTTTTTCAAATTGTTTGCCAAATTGTCCACAAGTCGTGACTTTAAATCGGGGTCAATCGGCAAATTTCTGTGTGCCTTGTTCATCGCTTGTCCAACATAGAATGTGACATGCGTTGCATCTTCAAACAGCATTTCAGCCAGCATTGATGCTCCATCTTTTTTGTTTTCAAAATGTTTTGGAGTCAAATCACATGGCGACAAATATCTTTCTGAAATTTCAAGCACTTTGTTCAGGGTCAAAACGCCCTCAGTTGTCAAATCAATTCCTTTGATGAAACCAATTGGAGGAATGTCTTTGTCCATATATTCAACAGATGTTTTGACTTCTTCATTCAAAAACCTTGCAACCATTTGCGAACTCGAACCACCACACACAATTTTTTTGCCATCGCCTTCCAAAAACTTTGAAACGACAAATTCATCTTGCATTCTGTTTACTGGTGGTCCAACCAAAAGTTTGACCGAAAGTGGTTTTTTGATTTTTACAACTGCAACTGTTGTATCATCTCCTGGTTCATCAACATACAAGTCATTGCAGGACGCCGCCAATAGCCAAGCAGTGCATCTTGCACTCATCGACTTTTTGAAAACTTTGTCCAAATGTTGCATGATTTTGTCCCTTGTCCAACCAAAGTTCAAAACTTTGCCAATGCCTGCATGAATGACTCCGTCGCTCATCATAACAACGAGGTCATCAGGTTGTAGTTCCAAGTTTGTTTTATAGACAATCTTGCCCAAAATGTCAAGCCTTTCACGCTGGAAGTTCTCACATTTGCCGTTTCTAATCAAAATGGCCTCAGGATTGTCAAATTCAAGCAAAAAGCCTTTGCCATTCACATTCAAATGAACAACTGAAAATGTTGAATAGGCAACGCCGATGACCGAACAAACGGGCAATGATTGAATGATTGTTTCCAAGCAATCTTCAATGCCGATGTTGTTTGAAACCATTGTGCAAAGAATTTTTGATGTAAGTGTTGCCAAAATGTTTGCTTTGACACCACTGCCAAGCCCATCAGACAACACCAAAGTTGTGAAATCTCCATCAATTCTTGCTTCAACTTTATCTCCACAGAGTTCCTCGCCCTTTTTGTTCAAAGAAGTGAACCCCGTTTCTACAAAACAAGGCATCACTCATCATCTCCTTCTTCATTTTGTTGCAAAGTGGCTTTCAGTTTCAAAAGTGCCACTTTGGTTTCGGCAGTTGTTTCACCAAGCAACGATGCAATTTCCTGAGCAACTCTCATTTGCTTTTTTATGACTTCATCAGTTGTCAACAATGTGCTGATTTTCATCTTTTGAAGTTCATCATTTGCCACAATGTTTTTTGTTATGTCTTTCATGACACCAAACATAATTTTGTGTTCTTTCAGCAACACAATTGAAAGTTCAATGTGTTTTTGCGATTTTGTGACAAAGATTTTGCGTTTTACAACATTTTTTCCATCAACATATGCCGAAATAAATGCAGATGAATCAAAGCAATCAAAAGCATACATACCCTTTGCATCTGTCACATTCACTCCCAGCATTTGCTCTGCATTTTGATTGATTTCCAAAATTTTGTAGTCATTGTCAATGACAACAATTCCATTTGGACTGTTTTGAATGATTTCATATGACATTGATTCTGCCCTTTTTCGCATGTATGGAATGCACATTTCAATGTCGGCACATCCATTCAAAACGGCAATGGCTTTTTCTCGGCATGTTGAATAGCCACATGCTCCACAGTTGAGTTCATCTTCGACAGTATATTTTCCTGTTTTTGAAAGCACTTCTTTGATTTCTCTTTCTGTTGGCATAAATCCAAGTTTTTCAACTTTTGGGTGTTCTTGACACAAGTCAACATCCAAATTTACGCCATTTTCTATGACAGAACTTTCTGAGCATGCAACATATTTTCTTATGTCAGAATTTGCTTTCAAAGCCCCACAAACATCTTTCATGCTACAAGGTCCACCAACACATGAGTGTTCGCAACAACTCATTTCCAAAAACATTCCTGAAATTTTGTCAATTCCTTTCAACACTTCAAAGCACTTTTTGACACCATCAACAGCGACATATTCATAGTTTTCAGGGCAAGCCGAAAATGATTTTATGATTCCAGTGCTGATTGGATAGAATTTTGCAGTGTTGACAACATTGTTTTCATTTTTTTCAATTTCAACTTCTTGTTCAAGCATTTTGAGTTCGATATGGTTTGATTCAAACAATGCTGTCAGTTCTTCAAAAGTCAAAACTGCATCAATCAAACCACTTTCTTTTGCTTCTTTTTTCTTTGCAATGCAAGGCCCAACAAAAACAATTTTATGGTCAGGAAAGCGTTTCTTCAAAATTTTTGCATGTGCAATCATTGGAGAAACAATTGGTGCAAGAAATTTTACTGCATCAGAACAAAAATTTTGAATCATTGTGTTGACAGCAGGACACGCTGATGAAATGAGATTTTCAAATTGTCCACTTTGCAAAAGTTTTTGATAGGCATCAGTCACAATTCTTGCGCCGACAGCCGTTTCTTCAACAAAATCAAACCCAAGCATTTGCAAGCCAGCATCCATTGTTTCAAAATGCGAAACTTCAAAACTTGACACAAATGAAGGTGCAAGTGAAACAGCAATTTTGCTTTCTCCATGCAACAAATCAATGACATCATCAATTTCAGAATGAACTTTTTTTGCATTTTGTGGGCAAACAGTTGTGCATTTTCCACACAAAATACACCTGTCTTCAATGATTTTTGCTTGATTGTTTTCAAATTTGATTGCCTTGACAGGACACTCTCTCAAACATTTGAAACAATCCTTGCATTTTGCTTGTTTAAAATCTAAATAAATCATTTTTCCTCTCTTGTCTTTTTCATGTCAGTGTATTTTGCACAAAATTTTGAAAACCTAGATTTGCAAATTCAACTTTTTTCTTTGTGACTGAAAACATTTCTTTGTGTCTAAATTTTGTTTTATGCCAATTTCCTTTCTTTGTAGCCTATTTTTCTTTTATGACTGAATTTTTTTTGTGTCAAAAATATTTCTTTATAACAGCAAATTTTTCATTGTATCAAAATTTCCATTGTCTCTATTTGCTTTCTTTGTGACAGCAAATTTTCATTGTGTCAAAAATTATTTTTTAGTGTCTGCAATTTTTCTTTCAGGCACAAAAAAACCATAAGGGAACTTATGGCTCAATTTTTTGCAACACTTCTTCATCAAAAAAAGTTTCAATCTCATCAAGAGTTACACTGAAAGGCGTGTCATCAATTTTGACACTGACTCCATTGCCTCCACAATTCCCAAGGCAAAATATTCCCCCAAGTTCCACTTTGTTTTCCAAGTTGTTTTCAGCAATCAATGAGTTCAACTTTGAAATGACTTCACGAGAACCTCGCAAATGACATGAACTTCCAATGCAGACCGTAATTTTCATAATGCTCCTTTCTGTATGTTATTTCTCGTCCTTGACCAATTCTTTGAGTTGGTTTGCAAGCACTGCCAGTGAAACAGCCAAGTTTTCATTTTTCAAAGCAACATTTTTTGGCACGACAATGTGAGCAGGTGAAAAATTCCAAATTGCACGAATGCCAGACTCAACCAAAACATCTGCGACATCTTGTGCATGAGTTTGTGGAATTGTGATGATACCAATCATTGTCTTGTTTTCTTTGACAAAGTTTGCAAGTTCTGACATGTCATAAATTCTTTTGCCATCAACTTCATTTCCGACAACAGAAGCATCAACATCAAAGCCAGCAACAATTTTCATGTTGTATTTTTCAAATCCCTTGTATTCAAGCAATGCTCTGCCGAGTTTTCCAACACCGACAATGATTGCATAGTTTGCTTCATCAAATCTCAAAAATGTTTCCAGTGCTTCAATCAAATCAGACACCAAATATCCGATTTTTGGTTTTCCTGCATTGCAAATTGATGCCAAATCTTTTCTGACTTGCACTTCTCCTCGGTCAAGTGCAACAGCAAGTGCCGTTGCAGAAATTGTCAAACCACCCTCTTGTGGCATAGATTTCAAATAATTCAAATAAACTGGCAATCTTCTGAGCGTAGATTTAGAGATTGTTTCCTTCATATTCCATTTCTCCTTTTATCCTTTCAAGTATATCATAATTTCAAAGTTGTTAATAATGCAAAAAAAACATATCCGATATGCAAATATCGATATGTTTTTATTTATTGATATGTTATAAAATCAATGTCATTCATAAAAGTCTTTTCAACTTTCAACACATGATTTTTTAACATTCTCTAAAACCTCCAAAAATTTTTTGTCAAGTTCTGATAGGGTATAATCTTTTTTGAAAATCAAAACATCCTTATATCTTTTGTCACCATCATCAACCTTTTTAAACATCAAACCAAAGACATCCAAAAAGTATTTGGGTGTTGGAGAAACCCACATATAGGTGTTTGGCAGTTGATTCAACAAATCTGCTTGACTTGCCCTTTCATAGACAAAAATTCTCTTGTCAACTTCTTCCAAAAATTCTGCCTTTTTGACTTCCATCATTGGCATTGAAGGAATGTAGGGGTCACCATGAGCAATTTCTACATAGTCAACAAGGTCATTTAGCACAATGCTGTCTTTTTTTGCCAACGGACTGTTTTTTGACATACACAGCAAACTGTCATAAACATTGAGTTCACGAAATTGCAAACCTTTTTCTTTGAGCATCAATGAAAAGTGATTTTCAAAAGCAGGTTGATAGCGAACAATTCCGAGATTATAGTTTCCTTGCACAATATTGTTGATTGCAAGCATTGCATTGACTTCTTTGTAATACAGTTCCATTGGTCGTGAATGGTCAAGTGTTTTGACAAATTCAACAAACGCAGAGGAGATATAACTTGAACGAGGCACAGAAATGCTGAATGTTTGGGTTTCTTCCTTTGCATTTTTGTAGATGTTTTCAACTTTTGCAACTTCTTGCAAAATTGCACGAGCGTGTGCCAAAAATTCTTCACCTTCTGGTGTTGGAACAATGCCCTTTGAAGTTCTAAAAAAAATGATTATGCCCAAAGATTCTTCCAATTCTTTGATTGCACGTGACAAGTTTGGCTGTCCCATAAACAAATTTTCTGCTGCTTTGTTTATTGAACGAGTTTTTTCAACTTCCACGGCATATTTCAAATGAACTAAATTCATCATTTCTCCTTTTCAATCTTTGATTATAGCAAAGCAATTTTCAAATTTCAACAAGGATGTTGATTTTTCAATTCTATTCTAGATTGCGTGTTATATCAAAAAATACATATCAATTCTTTTATAAGCCTAATTTTGAATTTTGTCAAGCATACATTTTTGCAAATTGTTTCATTTATTTTATATTGCTCTTTCAGTTGGTGTTGCATTATTTA
>CAYPVP010000014.1:0-26455 GCA_964414205.1 uncultured Bacteroidaceae bacterium
TGGCACACTGACAACCTTTATATTTTTTTGAGGCATACTGTCGGATTTTTTATTGTTTTGCGAAACTTTATTCGCTTTTTTGTCAACGCTCACATCATTTTTTTTATCCATTTGAATTTCTCCTGTTTTTTTAAGCAAAACATAATTTTTATCTAAGGTTTTTCTTCCATTTTAAATTTGAAAATTTTGTTTTTTTGATTTTCAACTTCCACCACAATAGCATAATCAATGCCAACTTCCATTTTTGAAAATTCAATATTGTTTTTTCCTTTGGCAAGTTTTCCTGTTTGCAATTTTTCAACAACAATCGTTGACAAACCATTTTTGTCAGTTTCCAAAATTTCATTTTCAGAAGTTATATAGGTTTGTTCAATCTCACAAACATAATACGACATCAAATTTTCTTTTTCAGCACTCACAGTCATTTCAATTTCAAATTGCGCAACATTTGCATTTTGAACCATTTCAATGACTGCCTTTGTTTCAAGGCTAGAATTTGTTTTTGGAAGACCCAAAATTCCACCTGTTGCAACTCCACCAACAACAACCAATGTTGCAAATTGTTTCATTCTCGCCCTAATTCGTTTTTTCTGCTCGGCAATTTTTGCATTGTTTTGCGTAGAAACCACTTTTTGATTGACATCTTCATTTTCTTGCCCAATCAAAAAACTCAAATCGTCATTTCGTTTGTCAATGACGACATTGTTTGTTTCCCTTTGCATAATTTTGTCTATCTCGGCGCTCATGTTTTCCTTTGTAAATTGCAACTTTAAAAAGTTTACAATTTTAATTTTCCAATTCGATATGCTTTTGTTCAAAAATTTTATTCATATTCGCTGTTATGCTCATTATACCAATATTTCCCAACTATACAACAAGACAAACAACATTTCAAAAAAAATCTTTATAATCATCAAATGAAATCTATTTGCTATCTATATCCAAAATCTAATCAGAAAAATATATCAATCAAAACAATCCAATCGAATATTTATACCAATATATTACTATCAAACACCTCTAATAAAAATGAACTTGGAAAAACAGATACTTACCAATCTATTGCTATCCAGTACATCTAATCAAACACTTATATCAATTTAATAGAATGTTATTCAATCTAATCTCATAAATTTATCAATCATAGTCACTAAATTCAATTTGTTGTAGCCATCAATAACAAAAATAGAAAGAAAAAAATGCAAATGAAAAATTCCAAGCATTTCACTCCATTTTTGTCTCGAAAAAAAATTTACCAATTTATTTCATTAAAGTGCATAAAAACGCTTTACAACTTCACCGTGATAAAGTATAATGCGATTGTAAATAAATTTTGAGGTAGCAATTATGAAAAAAAAATTAACAACAATTATATTGAGCGTGATGCTCATCGCAACCATGGCTGTTTCACTTTCAGCATGTGGTGGAAACAAAGATGATTGGAGCGCAATCAAAAAGGAAGGAGTCCTTACAATTGGCATTACATTTTATGAACCAATGAACTATAAAGATTCAACAGGAAAACTCATTGGTTTCGACACAGAATTTGCAGAAGCCGTTTGTCAAAAACTTGGAATTAGAGCAAACTTTGTTGAAATTGATTGGGACAACAAAGTTGTTGAACTAAAAGCAAAAAACATTGATGTCGTTTGGAATGGCATGACATTGAAAGATGAACTGAAACCAAACATGGACTTTTCACAAGCATACATGGACAATTCACAATGTGTTGTTGTCAAAAAAGCAAATCTTGCACAGTATGCAAATTCAGAATCTTGCACTGGCAAAACAGCAGCCGCAGAAAATGGTTCTGCTGGAAAAGCCGAAGCAGGCAAATTGACAACATCAGTCACAGGAGTTGCCAAACAAACTGACGCATTGCTTGAAGTCAAAGCAGGCTCATCAGATTTTGCAGTCATCGACATCTTGATGGCAGAAAAACTTGTTGGCACTGGTGACTATCAAGACCTTGCAATTGCAACAAACATCAAACTTGCATCTGAACAATATGGCGTTGGACTTCGCAAAGGTAGCACTTTGACAGCAAAAATCAATGAAGCAATCAATGCTTTGTTGGCAGAAGGAAAATTGCAACAAATTGCAACAAAATACAATTTGTCAAACGCATTGATTACATCACAAAACTAAGGAATATCATGTCTTTTATTGAAGTAACACAACAATTATTAAAAGGATTTGGGGTGACGTGTGAGTTGTTTTTTCTCACACTCATCCTTTCTTTGCCATTAGGACTGTTGGTGGCATTTTGTTCAATGTCAAAATTCAAGCCTTTGAAATGGCTCACAGACACACTTGTTTGGATAATTCGTGGAACACCACTTATGCTCCAACTTTTTGTCATTTTCTATGTTCCAGGTTTGCTTTTTGGAACACCATTCAAAACTCGATTTTTGGCAGCACTCATTGCATTTGTCATCAACTATGCAGCCTATTTTTCAGTCATCTATCGAGGTGGAATTCAATCGATTTCAAAAGGACAATATGAAGCAGGACAAGTGCTGGGCATGACAAAAACACAGATTTTCTTCAAAGTCATTTTGCCACAGGTGTTCAAACGCATTTTGCCTCCAATGTCAAATGAAATCATAACTTTGGTCAAAGACACCTCTCTTGCAAGAGTAATTTCTGTTGTCGAAATCTTTATGGTTGCAGGCAACATGACTGCTGAAAAAGCAATTGTTTGGCCACTGTTCTACACTGGTGCATTCTATTTGATTTTTGTTGGAATTTTGACTTTGCTTTTCAACTACATTGAGAAAAGACTCAACTACTATAAGGTGTAACATATGGCAATTCTTGAAGTAAACAATTTGAAAAAATCTTTCAATCAAACTGAGGTTCTAAAAGGAATAGACTTTCAACTTGAAAAAGGTGAAGTTTTGGCAATTATAGGTTCATCTGGAAGTGGAAAAACAACTTTGCTTCGTTGCCTAAATTTTTTGGAAACGGCTGATGAAGGTGAGTTTTCAGTCAATGGCGAAGTTTTGTTTGATGCACACGAAACAAGAAAAGTTTCAGAAAAAGAACTACGCAAAAAGCGTTTGCATTTTGGTCTTGTTTTTCAATCTTTCAATCTTTTTCCACACTACTCTGTTTTGAAAAATGTATCTCTTGCACCAACATTGTTTGCAGATGAAATGATTGCAAACGAAAGAAAATCAATCGCAAGTCAACTAAAAGAAAATCCAATTGATTTCAAAACTTTGCATGGCCAAGAATTGGAAGTTTTCAAAAATGCCGAAATAGAAATGCAAAATCAAATTGGAGAGTTGAAAAACGAATTTGACAACTGGTGCATTTTTGAAAAAGATAAAATTGAAAAACTTTTGAAAGAAAAATTTGAAGAACTTGAAATTAGCACCTCTCAAAGTGAAAAAGCAAAAAAACAAATTTTGAAAAATGAAAAAACAAAACTTTCAAAAGAATTTGTTTTTAACAAAAAACTTAAACTAAAAGACTTGAAAAAACAATGTCAAAAATTGAAAAGCAATCTTCCTGAGGTGACAGCAACTTCATTTGTTGGCGAAGTGAATCGCAGAACAAAACAATTTCAAAAAGCACACCGAAAAGAAAATGTTGCAATGGCACTTGAACTACTCAAAAAAGTTGGACTTTCCGAAAAGTCAAGAAACTACCCTTGCGAATTGTCAGGTGGTCAATGTCAAAGAGTTGCAATCGCTCGTGCGCTTGCCCTCAACCCTGACATACTTTGCTTTGATGAACCAACAAGTGCTCTTGACCCTGAACTTACAGGTGAAGTTTTGAAAGTCATAAAGGGTTTGAAATCAAATGATAGAACAATGATAATTGTCACTCATGAAATGGAATTTGCAAAAAATGTTGCTGACAAAATCATGTTTATGGCTGATGGTGTCATTGCTGAATTTGGAACTCCACAAGAAGTTTTTGAAAATCCGAAAAATCCTAAAACACAAGCATTTTTAAGCAAATCGCTAGAACTGTTTGGAGAAGAAGGACTTGAAGACAGCACACAAAATTTTGAAGGTGTTGTTGAAATGAAAGACAATCATCAAACAAGACTTTTTGACAATCACAACATCGACACAGAAAAGGAGTGAAATCATGGACAAAACCAAATCAGAACTTATGCAAAAAGCATTGTTTGAAACAATTTTAAAACTAGAAACAGTTGAAGATTGCAAAGCATTGTTCACAGACCTCTGCACTGACAAAGAGATTGAGAAAATGGCAGAACGAGTCTCTGCTGCAAAACTTTTGCTAGAAGGAAAAACATATACACAAGTGACAAAAGAAAGCGAAATTTCTTCTGCAACACTTGCAAGAGTTTCTCGTTGCATTCAATATGGAACAGGTGGCTATTCAAAATTTATCGACCACGAATAAAAATGATTGTATCCACAAAAAAAACGGAGCATAATTTGCTCCGTTTTTCGTATTTAAATTTTGAAATTTGAAATGCCATGTTCACATAAATAAATTCAATTTAACATCAATTCAAATCTAATCAAATCAATTTCAATTCACATCACATAAATTCAAATCAATTCATTTCAATTTCACATCAAATCAAAATAAATTAAATAAATTAAATTAAAGTTTTTGAATTGCCTCAAACATATTGTCAAGTTCATTGCCTTCAAAAAGTTCAACCATACCTCTGTCACTAAGTCTTGCATATTCAGGGTTGATTGGAAGACTAGAAATGTTTTCAATGCCGTGTTTGCTTGCAATTTCTTCAACATGGCTTTCACCAAAAATTCTATGCTTTTCGCCACAATTTTTGCATGTGAAATAAGACATATTTTCAACAATTCCAACAACAGGCACATTCATCATGCTTGCCATGTTGACTGCTTTTTCAACAATCATAGAGACCAATTCTTGTGGTGAAGTCACAATGACAATTCCATCAAGTGGCAAAGATTGAAAAACTGTCAATGGCACATCGCCAGTTCCAGGTGGCATATCCACAAACATATAGTCAACATCATTCCAAACAACGTCTGTCCAAAATTGTTTGACTGTGCCTGCAATGACTGGGCCACGCCAAATCACAGGTGTGGTTTCGGTGTCAAGCAACAAGTTGATTGACATGACTTCAATTCCTGTTTTAGAAAGGCAAGGCAACAAATATTCTTCTGTTCCAACTGCTTTTTGAGTGATTCCAAATTCTTTTGGAATTGAAGGGCCAGTTATGTCAGCATCAATAATGGCAGTGTTGAACCCATTTCTTTTTGACAACACAGCAAGCATTGAAGTCACCATAGACTTTCCTACTCCACCTTTTCCACTGACAACACCAATGACTTTTTTGATTTTGCTGAGTTCGTGTGGTTTTTCAATCATTGAACTGCGTTTTTCTTCACAGTCTGATGAATTGCAACTTCCACAATCGTGATTACATTCGCTCATATTAACTCCTAAGTTATAATTTCATATTCATTTTAGCACTACGACAAAAAATGTCAAGAAAGAATGAAGAATTGTTTTGGGCATAAGTCAGAAACTTTTCTCATTCAATCATCAAAACATCAAGCAATCAAACCTATTTTCAAAAACTAGAAATCGAAACAAAAAATTCTCACGGCATTTTAAGACATTGATTATTATTTCATCTCACTGTCCCGGATTTTCTAGACATATTTTTTTTTATATTTTGGCAATTTTTGGCACAACATTTCTCAAATTTGTGAAACTTCTTGCCACACCCTTTCTCAAATTTGTGAAACTTCTTGACACATCATTTCTAAAATTTTGGATTCTTTCCTGTCTTTGCTTTTCACCAACTTTCACATCTTCGCTTTTCACCAATTTATGAATTTCAACGTATTTACTTTTTCGTTTTAAAAAGGCAAATGCAATGACATAATTATCATTGCATTTTTCTTCAAAAATTAAGTTCTAACTTGCAAAAAATTTTTAAAAATACTATTCAAGTTCAAAAGCACCTGTGTAGAGTTGATAATATTTGCCTTTCAATTCTAGCAATTCATCATGAGTTCCTTGTTCAATAATTCTTCCACGCTCCAAAACAACAATTTTGTCTGCGTTTCTGACAGTTGACAAACGGTGAGCAATGACAAATGTTGTACGACCTTCCATAAGTCTAGCCATACCTTGTTCAATCAATCTTTCAGTTCTCATGTCAATACTGCTTGTTGCTTCGTCCAAAACCAAAACAGGAGTGTCAGCAACAACTGCTCTTGCGATTGTAAGAAGTTGTTTTTGTCCTTGTGACAAGTTTTCTCCGTCACCTGAAATCAAAGTGTCATAGCCGTTTTCCAAGTGTTTGATGAACGAATCTGCATTTGCAATTTTTGCGGCTTCAATCACTTCCTCATCGGTTGCATCCAATCTTCCATAGCGAATGTTGTCTTTGATTGTTCCACTAAACAAGTGTGCATCTTGCAAAACAACACCCATAGAGTGACGCAAATCATCTTTCTTGATTTTGTTGATGTTGATTCCGTCATATCGAATTTTGCCATCAGGAACATCATAAAATCTATTGATAAGGTTTGTAATTGTTGTTTTTCCTGCCCCAGTTGAACCAACCAACGCAACTTTTTGTCCAGCCTCTGCAATCAAATCAATGTCATAAAGAACAGTTTTGTCTTCATTATATCCAAATGTGACATCATCAAATTCGACTCTCCCTTCCAATTTTTTGAAAGTTACAGTCCCAAGTTCTTTATGTGGATGTTTCCATGCCCAAATTCCAGTTTTGTCATCAGTGCTTTCAACCAATTCTCCATTTTCATTTTCGACAGCCTTGACCAATGTGACATAGCCTTCATCGGTTTCACTTTCAACATCCAGCATGTCAAAAATTCGTTCTCCACCTGCAATTGACAACAAAACATTGTTTGCTTGTTGAGCAATTTGAGCGATTGGGTTTCCAAATTGTCTAGAAAATTGCAAAAATGCTGCGAGTTTTCCAATGTCCATGTTTCCAAAGCCAGTAATCAGCATGACAACACCAATGGCAGCCGACAAAGCATAGTTGACATAAGAGATGTTCATTATGATTGGCATCATATAGTTTGCATAACTGTGTGCCGAACTTGTTGCTGAAAACAATTCATCATTCAATTTTGCAAACGCCATTTTTTCTTCATCTTCATGGCAAAAAACTTTGACAACTTTTTGTCCTTCGATGTGTTCTTCAATATATCCATTCACTGCACCAACAGAAACTTGTTGCTTTGAAAAAAACTTTCCACTTTTTTTGCCAATCAAAGCAATGACAATCAACATGACAACAATCATAGCCAAAATCAACAATGTCAGCACAGGGTTCATGATAACCATTGCAACAAAAATACCCACAACAGTCAATGTGCTTGAAATGATGGTTGGCAAACTTTCAGAAATCAATGCCCTGAATGTGTCAGTATCATTTGTGAATCGACTCATCAACTCGCCGTGAGTGTGAGTGTCAAAATATTTGATTGGATAACTTTGCATGTGGTCGAACATTTGGTCTCTGACGTTTTTCAATGCTCTTGCAGTCACTTCAACCAAAATTCGGTTGTAGCCAAAAATCATAACAGCACCAAAAGCGTAGATTCCAGCCATAACACCAATCCACATTGCAAAAGTTGACATTGAAACCCCTGCTTGACCAGATGCCAAAGGAGCGATGCATTGATTGATGATGACAGACAGCAAATACGTTCCGCCGACATTTGAAACAACAGACAGCAAAAGCATCATTCCAGCCATAATCAACTGCCATTTAAACGGTTTCAAATAGGAAAGAATTCGTTTGAAAGTTTCCTTAGGTTTTTTTGCCATCATCATACTCATTTTATTTTTAGTTTGACTTTTTTTGTTTTTCATTTCATTTTGAGGTAGTTTGTTATTATTCATTATTGCGCCACCCCCTCTTTTTGAATTGTATAAACTTCTTGATAGATTTTGGAAGATTTCAGCAATTCATCATGTGTCCCAACTGCCGAAACTTTGCCATCATCCATAACAATGATTCTGTCAGCATCAGCAACAGAAGTGACTCGTTGTGCAATGATGAAAACAGTGGTGTTTTCAAGCCCAGTTTTAAAATTGGTTCTGATTTTCTTGTCAGTTGCCGTGTCAACAGCCGAAGTGCTGTCATCCATAATCAAAATTTTTGGTTTTTTAAGCAATGCACGAGCAATGCAAAGTCTTTGCTTTTGACCTCCCGACAAGTTTACACCACCTTGTCCAAGTTCAGTTTCATATTTCAAAGGGAAGTTTTCAATGAAATCATCTGCTTGTGCAACTTTGCAAGCCTCAACAATTTCTTCATCTGTTGCATTTTCATTTCCCCAACGCATGTTTTCTTTTATTGTTCCCGAAAACAGTACATTCTTTTGCAAAACCATGCCAATTGAATTTCTCAATGAATCAAGTTCATATTCTCTAACATCAACACCACCAACTTCAACTTTGCCTGATGTGACATCATACAGTCTAGGAATGAGTTGCACAAGCGTTGATTTTGAAGACCCTGTCCCACCGATAACGCCTATTGTTTCGCCTGCTTTAATTGACAAATTCACTTTTTCAAGGTGCAAATTTTCAATGTTTTTGTTGTAAGAAAAATCAACATTTTCAAACACCACGCTTCCATCAGCAACTTCTGTGACGAGATTTTTTGTAGTCGTTTGAGTGCCATCAGCAATCAATTTTTCATCTTTTATATCAATTTCTTCAACAAAAATTTCGTTGATTCTTTCCACTGATGCTCTTGAAGTGACAATCATGACAAGCAAAATTCCAACCATCATCAAAGAAATCAAAATTTGCATGATATATGAAATAAAGGCAATCAAATAGCCAAGTTCCATTGAATGTTGAATGACATTGTTTCCACCAAACCACAACACAATGACAACGCAAGCATACATCATCACTTGCATAAATGGCATTGCCATAACCATGATTCTTTCTGCTTTCAATTGAAGTTTTTGCACATTGTCAGAAACAGCATTAAAATTCTTTTTTTCATGTTTTTCTCTGACAAAAGTTTTGACAACTCTGATGCCAATCAAGTTTTCCTGAGTTTTTTCGTTCAAAACATCATATTCCCTAAGCATTTTGTAAAAGCGAGGAAAAACAAGTTTGATGAGAACAAAAATTCCCACAAGCAAAATTGGAATTACGGCCAAGAAAATCAAAGACAATTCAATGTTGATTGACATTGACAAAATCAAAGCGCAAATCAGCATTACAGGAGAGCGAACAAGCATTCTGTTGCACATCATAAAAGACATTTGAACGTTTGTTACGTCTGTTGTCATTCTTGTGACCAAACTCGAAGTGTTGAATCTGTCCAAATTGTAAAATGAAAATGCTTGAATTTTGCTATACATTTTTCCACGAAGATTTTTTGCAAAACCTGCTGCCGAAATGGAAACAAGTCGTCCAGACAAAACTCCGAACAACAGCGAAATCAACGAAAACGCCACCATAATCCCACCAGTAGCCAAAACAAAATCTATTCTGTCATAAACTGTAAACCATATCCATTTTGAAGAACCAAATCCCAAAGATAAAGAATATTCCAACAAATTCTGTTGAATTCCAACCTCCACAATTTGAGCCATAAAAAGTGGTATCATTGCTTCCATAATGACTTCAAAAACAACGCAAATTGGTGCAAGAATCGTTGCATAACGATATTCATACATGCAATCTAAAAAACTTTTTGTGTCAATCTTTTTTTTCCTAATTTTTTCCATATTCCTTCCTATTTTCTAATCAAAAAGGTATTATACGCATCTTTTGTGTTTATTGTATTAAAAATTGTGAAAGTTTTATGAATTTTTTTCCATGCTACCCCAATTTTTGCCAATTTCAACATTTGCAATCAAAGGGACTCTCAATTCAACGGCATTTTCCATTTCTTCTTTCAAAATTTTTGCAACTTCTTCAACTTCATCTTTTGATGCATCAACAATCAATTCATCATGAACTTGAAGAATCATTTTTGATTTCATGTTTACAAGTCTTTTTTCAACTTTCAACATAGCAATTTTGACAACATCGGCTGCACTGCCTTGCAAAGGTGTGTTCATTGCCATTCTTTCAGCAGAAGAGCGAATTATATAATTTGATGCATGAATTTCATCCAGTCTTCTTCTACGATTTTTCAAAGTGATGGCATAACCATTGTCTTTTGCAAATTGAATTGTGCCATCCAAAAACTTTTTGACTGATGGATAAGTTTCAAAATATTTTTCGATAAATTCTTTTGCTTTATAAACAGGAATAGAGAGGTTGGTTGCAAGACCAAAGTCACTGATTCCATAAACAATTCCAAAGTTCACGGCTTTTGCATCTCTGCGCATGTTTGGTGTCACACTCTCAACAGGAACGCCAAAAATTTGTGACGCAGTCGCACTGTGAATGTCGTCAGCCATTTTATACTGTTCAATCAATCCTTCATCTTCACTGAAATGAGCAAGCAAGCGAAGTTCAATTTGTGAATAGTCAGCCGAAATCAAAAGATTGTCCCCTGTTCCAACAAATGCTTCTTTAATTTGCTTTGATTCAACTGCCCTTTGTGGAATGTTTTGCAAATTAGGGTTTGTTGAAGAAAGTCTTCCTGTTGCAGTCAATGCTTGATTGAATTCAGTGTGAATCTTGCCATGTTCAATCAAATCTGAAAGTCCCACAACATAGGTTGAATTCAATTTTGACATATGTCGCCATTCCAAAATCAAAGGTATGATTGGGTGTTCAAATTTCAATTTTTCCAAAGTGTCTTCATTGACTGAAAACCCTGTTTTATTTTTTTTGCCAGTTTTCAAACCTAGTTCCACAAACAAGACTTCTGCCATTTGTTTTGGCGAACCAATGTTAAATTCCTGTCCAGCAAGTTGATGAATTTCTTTTGTCAATTCTTCAATTTTCAAAGAAAATTCTTTTTTGAGTTCAAAAAGTTTTTCTTTTTCAACAGAAAAGCCACGAAGTTCCATGTTCAACAAGACTTTCACCAAAGGCAATTCTATGTTTGAAAACAATTCCATCATGTTTTGTTCTTTCAAAGATTTTTCAAATCTATTTTTTGCAATCAACAACGAAACAGCAGATTGTGGCATCATTTCACTTTCAAAAAGTGCATCATATGATTTTATGTTGACACTACCTTTTGCCAAATGCCCAGCAATTTTCACATCAAAGTAGTCTTTCAGTTCAAAATCATTTTCTCTTGCCATTTTTTTGATGTCAAAAGCAACCAATTTTTTTTCAATCACTTTTTTTCTCAAAATTTGCATGGTGTCTTCAAAACTTATTCCATCACTAAACAAATCTTCAACGTATTCTACAATATATTCTTTATGCAAATCTGTGGCGACAGAAACATTTTCTCCCAAAAGCAAAGCAAATTCATCTTTTCCATCAAAAATTTTAGCAAAATCTTCTTTGTTTTTGATGGCTATGCTTTCAAATTCAATTTTGTCTTCTTGAAAATTTGCATTTGCTTCTTCGCCTCTAAATGACATTCTTGAAATCAAAGATGGCATTTCAAATTCAATCAATTTTTGTTTGACAGCAAAATCAAACTCTTGTTCAAAAACGCAATCATCAAGTTTGCATTCAATCGGAACATCTCTGTTTATAATTGAAAGTTCTTTGCTCAAATAGGCAATTTCTTTGGAGTTGCGAATTGTTTCTCCAATTTTGCCTGAAATTTCATCAGCATGTTCAAAAACACCATCAAGAGAATGATATTTTGCCAAAAGATTCATTGCCGTTTTTTCACCAACGCCTTTGATTCCAGGAATATTGTCAGAAGTGTCACCTCTCAATGCTTTGAAATCAATAAACTGTTTTGTTGATTCAAATCCCAATTCTTGCAATTTTTCCAAAGTAATTTCTTCCAATTCGCTGACGCCTTTTTTGGTCCAAAAAATTTTGGAATTTTCTCCTACAAGTTGAAAACTGTCTTTGTCCCCAGTGACAATGATTGTTGGGTCTTCAAATTTTTTTGAAAGCGTTCCCAAAATGTCATCGGCTTCAAAACCTTCCATAGAAACAACTTTTATCCCCATCAACACAAGCAATTCTTTCAATGGTTCAAATTGAAGTTTCAAAGCATCGTCCATAGGTTTTCTTGTGCCTTTGTATTCTTCAAAAAGTTTATGTCTGAAAGTTGGGGCTTTCAAATCAAAAGCAGCCACAATGTGTGTTGGGTTTTCTTTTTTGATGATTGAAAGCAAAATGTTCAAAAAGCCATAAATCGCCCCTGTTGGTTGACCTTTGCTGTTTGAAAGAAAAGGCAAAGCATGATAGGCACGATGAATAAGGCTGTTTGAATCTAAAAGTATGATTTTGTTCATATATATTCCTTGAAAAGTATTTGCAAAACAATTTTTGCCATTATTTGTTAGTATAACACAATGGGAGAAAAAAATAAACATTGCCAAACATCAAAAAAAGAAGACTGTGCTTCTTTTTTCCATAATAAAATAGTTTTTTTTAATTTATTATTTTTGATTTATTCTTCTTATATTATTTATCTCATTAACTTATTAAAAGTTTTGCATCAAACTTTTTGAAAGTTTCACACTACACTTATTGAAAGTTTTGCATTAAACTTATTGAAATTTTCACACTACACTTATTGAAAAAAATTCAATGCATGCCTTTTAAAAACATTCTTATCAGTATGCGTTTTAAACCAATATTATCAATTATAAAATTCATAGTTTAAGACATTTTCGAAACAATCACTCGTCAAAAACTTTCATTTTCCAAGTCTTCTTCAACTTCCTCATTTGCAAACAAAATTGAAATTTCTTTTGCCAAAACCAAAAACATTTCAGCAAGTTCGTCACTTCCAACTTTCTTTTTGACCAATTTGTCATAATTTTTGTTTGTTTGAGAAAGTTTGACAGTTTCTTTTGCAACAAGAGCAACAAATGTTTGACAAGAATATTCTTTCAATCTTTCAATTCTACACACCCTTGCAAAGGTTTCAAAAAGGGTCAGCCAGATTTCATCTTGGTCAATGGTTTCAAGTTTCATTTCATCACGAACAAATGCGCACATTGTTGTCACATTGTCAAATTTTCGTTTTGAAGGTTTTTTCTTCAATTTTTTTTGCACAAGCGAACTGAAAAATTTTGCAGAGCAACAGCCCACTGCATCAGCAAATTCCAATCTTTCAAAAGGTGAAATGAAATATCTTGAACCACGCAAATCTTTTGCAATTCTTCCTGCATCAAAATATCCCACTTTAAAACTTTTTTCCATTTGTTCTTCTGTAAAAAACATACCCTCGCCGATGTTTTGCGATGGAGTGATAAAAATGACATTCAAGTTTTTATATTTTGGCATTCTTCTTGGTTTTGAAGTGTTTGTGCGAATTGCAATGATGTTTCTATATCCCTTTTCAGTGATGAGTTTGATTGGCAAATTGTCATAAAACACACCATCAATATACTTTTCGCCATCAATTTTGAGTTCACCAAAAGGAGGGCAATTTGCACTGGCCAACAAATAATCGACAAGTTTTCCTTCTGGAATGTCTTCCTTAAATTTTTGATATGGCTTCAATGTTGACAACGAATAGGTGACAAGTCCCAAATCTTTGGGGCTATCTCTCAATGTTTTTTCATCAAAATATGATGCAAAATAGTTTCTGATTTTTTGAGTGCTGTTTTTGATGACATCTCGATGATTTTTCAGCAATGTCAAATAGGAAGACAGCATTTTTGCATCAAATTGCATTTTCATCAAACCAGTCATCATGTCATCTGATATGTCAAACAATTTAGAAACACGAACATCTCTCCAAAATTCTTGCATTTTTGGAAGTCCACCCATCAAAATCAAAGCACCATTGATAGCACCAATTGAAGTTCCTGTTATGCCATCAAAATCGTAGCCTGCTTCAAGCAAACATTTCAATGCTCCACATTGATATGCACCTTTTGCACCACCACCTTCAAGCACCAACCCCAATTTGCCATTGTCAATCATTTCATCAGTTTTTTTTGCCATGTCTCACCTTTTGTTTTCACAACTCAATTATATCTCATATGAATATTTTTGCAACACCAAACAATCAAACACTTTCAAACAACAGTGTTTTTAGAATTTCAAATTGCATTTTGTTTTGAAACAAGTTTGTGTTTTCATTTTCAAATTAGTTTCACCAATTCCTCAGAGATACCATTTTAAAAAAGTAATTTCAAAGAATTCTTATCGAATAGTTTGCCGTGGGGTTTAAAAAAGGCATTTGACATTTCAAAAAACAAAATGCCAAATGCCTTTTTATTCACATATCAAAAATTCAATCAGAGTTCATAGCCAGCAACAAAACATGCTTGGTTTGAAGGGATAAATTTTGGTTTTCCTGCAAAAACTTTTGCAATTGTGTCAAGCATAACTTGTTTTTCAAACAAGTCTGATGCTTTGATGTATGCACCGAGAACAACAAGGTTTGATGCTTTGTCATTTCCGACTTGGTGAGCAATTTCGTTTGCATCAACATAAATGACTCTGACATCATCACGAACAACTTTGTCAGAAATCAAAGAACTGTTGACCAAAATGAGTCCACCAGGTTTCACTGTGTTGACAAATTTGTCAAGGCTTGGCTTGTTCATTGCAATCAAAGTATCAGGTCTAGCAATGATTGGAGAAGCAACTGATTCGTCATCAACAACGACCGAGCAGTTTGCAGTTCCACCACGCATTTCAGGACCATACGAAGGCAACCAAGTCACGGCTTTGTTTTCATACATTGAAGCATAAGCAATCATTTGTCCAAGGCTCAAAACACCTTGTCCACCAAATCCTGCAACGATAATTTGTTCCATATTACTTTACCTCCTTGAAAACACCAAGTGGGAAGAGTTCTTGCATTTCGTTTGCAACATAACTCATTGCTTGTTGTGGAGTCATATGCCAGTTGGTTGGGCAAGATGAAAGAACTTCAACAAAAGAGAAACCTTTTCCGTCAATTTGGTTTTGGAATGCTTTTTTGATTGCTCTTTTTGCATTTTTGACATTTTTCACATCGCAAAGTGCAACACGTTCGACATAAGCAGGTCCATCCAAAGTTGAAAGCATTTCTGAAACTTTGATTGGGTTACCGTTGTCTTCGGCGTTTCTTCCATAAACACAAGTTGTTGCTTTTTGACCAATCAAAGTGGTTGGAGCCATTTGTCCACCAGTCATTCCATAAATTGCGTTGTTGATGAAAATGACAGTGATGTTTGTTCCTCTTGCAGCAGCATGAACGATTTCAGCAAGTCCAATGCTGGCAAGGTCGCCATCGCCTTGATAGGCAAAAACAATGTTGTCAGGGTTGACATATTTTACACCAGTAGCAACAGCAGGTGCTCTGCCGTGTGCTGCTTCTTGCATGTCAAAATTGAAATAGTTGTAGGCAAAGACTGCGCATCCAACAGGAGCGACACCAACAACATGTCCTTTCACTCCAAGTTCTTCCAAAGATTCAGCAACCAATCTGTGAGCAATTCCGTGAGCACAGCCTGGGCAATAATGCAATGGAGCATCAGTCAAAAAATTGGTTTTTTCAAAAACAATACTCATATTATTTCATCTCCTTCAACACAAATTCAACAATGTCTTCTGGAGACATGATGTTTCCACCTGAACGACCATAGAATTTGACAGGTTTTTTGCATTCTGTTGAAAGTTTGACATCTTCTATGTATTGACCCATAGAAAGTTCAACAGTCACAAATTCTTTTGCATTTCCATCAGCAGCCTTTTTGAAAGATTCTGCTGGGAAAGGATAGACAGTGATTGGTCTGATAAGACCTGCTTTAATGCCTTGTTTTCTCAAAATATTGACAGCACTCTTTGTGATTCTGCCAACAGTTCCATAGGCAGTCAAAATGATTTCAGCATCGTCCACCAAATATTCTTCAACCTTGACTTCATTTTTTGCCATGTCGTCATATCTTGCTTGAAGTTTATGGTTCATTTCTTCGAGTTCATCAGGAACGATATAAAGTGAGTTGACAATTCTTCTTGTGTCGCCAAAACCTTCGCCAGTTGTAGCCCATTCTTTCTTTGGAATTGAACTTAGTTCTCTCATTTCAGGAAGTTCAACGGCTTCCATGATTTGACCAAGCATACCATCGCCAAGAATCATAATTGGCAAACGATATTTTTCTGCTTTGTCCCAAGCAGTATACATCAAGTCAACACATTCTTGAACCGAACTTGGAGCAATGACCAACATACGATAGTCGCCATGTCCACCACCCTTTGTTGCTTGAAAATAGTCACATTGTGATGGTTGAATTCCACCAAGACCAGGTCCACTTCTGACCATGTTGATGATGACGCATGGAAGTTCAGCGCCACAAATATAAGAAATTCCTTCTTGTTTCAAACTGATTCCAGGGCTTGATGAACTTGTCATCGCTCTGCCACCAGCACCTGCTGCGCCATAAACCATGTTTATTGCTGCAACTTCACTTTCGGCTTGCACAAATCGGCCACCAACTTCTTTCAATCTCCAAGACATATATTCTGGAATTTCATTTTGAGGAGTGATTGGATAGCCAGCATAAAATCTGCATCCAGCACGAACAGCAGCCTCAGCAATTGCTTCGTTGCCCTTCATAAGTTTCTTTTCTGCCATATTTTCTCCTTCAACCAAAAAAATGGTTGTTCCCGTTTTCAATTTATTTTTCAACCGTAATTACACAATCAGGACACATTGTTGCACAAAAAGCACATCCAATGCAATTTTCAGGTTGAACACATTCTGCGACATAGTAACCTTTGTTGTTGCTGTTGACTTTTGAAACTGCCAAAATCTTTTTTGGGCAAGCATCGACACACAGTCCACAACCTTTGCACATTTCTTTGTTAATCGTAATTTTTGCCATATTATACCTCTTAAATAATTATCCTAATTTTTTTCAATTTGACAATGCAAACATTTAAAGCCTATTCCGAGCCTTTTCAAGCCTTCTTTTCCAAGCCTATTCCAAGCCTTCTTTTCCAAGCCTTTTCCGAACATTTCAGAACGATAAATTATCTTATTATAGTCCGTGCCTTTTTGATTGTCAAAGCATTTCTATCCAAGCAATTCATATAGTTTTGCAACCAAAGCATCGCCCTCATCTTCTTCACTCTTTTCAATTTTAGAAACGACTTTAACTTTTGTTTTATCGATTTTTTCACTTTCAACCAACACTGGTGTTTCAACCTTGATATAGCCATCTTTCAAAACTTCTTCAATTTTAGGGTTTACAGGGTCAAGAACAATGACTTTGTTGCAAAGTGCAGAGTTTTTGTCAGGTTCAACAACGCCAGCAATAACATCCATTCCATATCCCTTCAAATAGGAAATGAGAGGAGTGATGTCGCCGTTTCCATAAATCAAGAAAAAGCCGTCAATGTTTGGAAATTGCGCCAAACGCACAGCATCAATGACTTGTCTAAGGTCAAGTTTACCTTTTCGTTTTTTAGGCAAAGTTGACAAGGCGTCAAAATTGTTTTCTTGAATAAATTCGCCATAATCCTTTGTTCTCTTTGCAGAATAGCCATAGAACTTGCATGCTGCAATTTCTCCGATTTCAGAAAGTTCTTCAAGCGCTGCTGCAAAAGCAGAAAACGGAACACGGACGCTTTCAATGTCTGCCAAAACTACATATTTTTTTGAAGTATTCATATTGCCTCCAAGACAATCAAATTTCGAGTGTAATGACTCTGTTTGCCAAAACAGAGTTTTTGTCAGGTTCAACAACCATTGCAACAACATCCAAATTGTATGCTTTGAGGTAGGCAATCAAAGGAGCAATGTCCCCTTCGCCATACATCAAAACAATTCCATCAATGTTTGGAAGTCCAGCATAACGAACAGCATCAATGACTTGTCTAAGGTCAAGTTTGCCTTTTCGTTTTTGAGAAAGTTCAGCAAGAGCATCATAGTTGTTCTCTTGAATAAACTCTCCATAATCTTTTGTTCTCTTTGAAGAATAGCCGTAAAATTTGCATGAAACAATTTCTCCAAAAGAAGAAATTTCATCAAGTGCTTTTTGATAGGTCAAAAAAGGAACTCTAACGCTTTCAATGTCTGCCAAAACTATGTATTTTTTTGAATCCATATTCTCTCCCTTCATTTGTTTTCAAGTGAGCGTTTTTGAAAAAACAGCCATTGTTGAACATATCCTGAATTTTTTCCAAATTTTTCAACCAACAGTTTAGAAAGTTTTTCTGCTGGCATATCGCCATATTCATCTTTGAACACTTTTTTTATCCATGTGTCAACTGGAAACACATCAGTTCTTGAAAATGCAAAAAGCAAAACGCAATCAGCAACTTTTCTTCCAACACCTTTGAGTTGCAAAAGTTTTTTTCTAAGGTCTTCGGTTTCCAATTTGTTCCAAACAGAAAAATCTGTTTCACAAAGAATTTTTGCAGTTTCAAAAAGGTAGTCGGCACGATAGCCAGCGCCCATATCTTTGAAAAATTGCACCGATTTTGAAGCCATTTTCTCTGCTGTTGGAAACGCATGAAAATAGCCCATATCTTCACCCAAATTGAATGCTAGGCGTTCTATGATTGCTTTGATGCGAGGAATGTGATTGTTTGCCGAAATAATAAAAGAAAAAATTGTTTCAACTATGTCTTGCTTCAAAATATGAATGCCCTTTCCAAATTGCATTGCACATTCAACAAAACTGTCTTCCTTTGCATTTTTGCATATTATATCATAATTGGTGTCAAAATCAAAGTACTTTTTGAAATAATCATCATGTGCTGTTTCAAACACAATTCTGTCAGCAAGTTCCAAAATTTTGCATTGTTTGTTCGCTGAAATGACACGAAAACCATTCTCTATTTCACAAAAACGAAAAACTTGACCACACTCCAAGGTTTGGCGTGGGTCAAATGTATCGCTTTTTTGCATTTCAAAACTCATTTTTTTTCTCTTCTTTTCATTTGTATTAAATTTTTTGGCAGTCGACAATTCAAAAAAGTAGATTCCCAATTCTTTTTCAGCACAGCACATTCAAAAAAGCCAAATGAAATCACCAAATTGTAATTTGCCAAAACATTTTGATTTTAGCATGCAATTTATGTCCAAAACCCAAACTATTCATCTACAAATATAAATTACATAACAAAGAAAAGCAAGTCTTAGCAGATTCCAATTTTTTTTCCTACTGCATTTTTTCTTGTTTTACTTTGTGGTCAACAATGTGTCTTTTTGAAAGTTCTTCAAAAACATCATCAACAGAAATGCCCATTTCCAGCATCAAAACCAAAACGTGATATGTCAAATCAGCAATTTCATAAATCGTTTCAGCCCTATCTCCACCTTTGCCAGCAACAATAACTTCCGTTGTTTCTTCTCCAACCTTTTTCAAAATTTTGTCAATGCCCTTTGAAAACAAATAAGATGTATAACTTCCCTCAACATTGTTGTTTTTTCTTCCTTCAAGCATATGATAAAGATTTTTGATTGAAAATTCATTCAATTTTTCACTTTGAAACAATTTGTCAACAAAGCAACTTTCGTTTCCCAAATGGCAAGCAGGTCCGTCTTTTTTGACCAAAACTACAAGAGCATCTCTGTCACAATCTGCCGTTATTGAAACAATATGTTGAAAGTTTCCACTTGTTTCGCCTTTTCTCCAAAGTTGTTGTCTTGAACGAGAAAAGAAACATGTTTTTTCTTCTTTCAAAGAAATTTCCAAACTTTCTTTGTTCATATATGCAACTGTCAAAACTTCTTTTGAAATCCAATCTTGCACAACAGCACAAACAAGTCCATTTTCATCAAATTTCAAATCTTCAATTTTCAAATCGTTTTCAATTTTCATAATTTCTCCTAATTCCTAACTTTAATTCCTTGTCTAGCAAGTTCCTTTTTCAAATTTGCAATTTCAACTTGTTTGAAGTGGAAAATTGATGCTGCCAAACCTGCATCGATGTTTTCATTTTTAGAAAACAATTCTACAAAGTCCTCAATTTTTCCAGCGCCACCACTTGCAATGATTGGAATTTTGACAACTTCTGAAATTGCATTCAACATCTCAATGTCAAAACCATTTTTTATGCCATCAGTGTCAATGCTGTTGACAACAAGTTCTCCTGCACCATGCTCCTCTGCAAATTTTGCCCATTCAAGCGCCTTCAACAAAGTTTTTTCTCTCCCACCCTTTGAAAAAATGACAAACTCTCCATCAACTCTTTTGACATCCATTGACAAAACAACACATTGGTTGCCATATCTTTTTGCACCGTCTTCAATCAATGTTGGATTTTTGATTGCTCCTGAATTTATGCTGACTTTGTCTGCACCACATTTCAAAACACGGTCAAAATCATTCAGTGAATTGATGCCACCACCCACGGTCAACGGAATGAAAATCTCGCTTGCAACTTCTTTCAAAATGTCCGTAAACAAGCCTCTTTTTTCATTTGAAGCCGTGATATCATAAAAAACCAATTCATCTGCTCCACTTTTGTTATAAAATTTTGCCATTTCGACAGGACTTTCAACATCTTTGAGGTTCAAAAAATTTGTGCCTTTGACAACTCGTCCATCTTTCACATCCAAACATGGAATAATTCGTTTTGCAATCATTTTTTGCTCCCCACTTCCAATGCACTTTTCAAATCGATGCGCCCCTTATAAAGAGATTTTCCAAGAATTGCACCATAAATTTCCATGTCGCAAAGTTGCTTTATTTCATCAAGTGTCGAAATTCCACCACTTGCAACAATTTGTAGGTTTTCAATTTTAGAAAGTTTTTGATAGGCTTCAAGATTTGTTCCTTGCATTGCACCATCTTTTGAAATATCTGTATAAATCACAGTTTTCACGCCATAATCTCTGCATTTTTGACAGAAATCAAAAGATTGAACCTTTGTGACTTCTTCCCAGCCGTGAATTGCAACTTTTTCATCAAATGCATCAACACCAACAGCAATTACATCACCAAATTCTTTGACAGCCTCAACAACAAAATCAAAATTTGAAATTGCAATTGTTCCCAAAATTGTTCTTGAAACTCCAAGTTTCAAATAGTTTTCAATTTTTTGCAAGTCACGAATTCCACCACCGACTTCAACAAAAAACTTTTTGTCACTGCACAACCTAGAAATTGTTTCAAAATTTGCTATTGTTCCATTTTTTGCTCCGTCCAAATCGACAATGTGCAAACATTCTGCCCCTTGTTTTTCAAACCAGTCTTTCACTGCCACAGGGTCGTTGTTCATCACTTCTTTGGTGTCAAACTTGCCTTTTGTGAGTCTGACTGCTTCGCCATTCATCAAATCTATTGCTGGAAAAATTTTCATTTGACCTCCATTTCGCAAAAGGCTTTCAAAATTTCAAGCCCAACATCTCCACTTTTTTCAGGGTGGAATTGCATTCCAAAAACATTTTCACATTCCACACTTGCTGTCACTTCAATTCCATAATCAACAACAGAAGTTATGCTTTCATTGCAATTTTTTGCATAGTAGGAATGAACAAAATAAACATAGTCACCCTCTTTGATGTTGGCAAAAAGTTTACTTGCTTTTTTAAATTTCAATTCATTCCAGCCCATTTGTGGAACTTTGAAACTTTTTGGCAAATCATTTTCTAGTGGACAAATTTCACCTTTGACAAGTCCAAGCCCATTGTGCTGACCATATTCAAAACTTTTTTCAAACAAAAGTTGCATTCCAAGGCAAATGCCAAGCAGTGGTTTTCCTTTTTTTGCTTCTTCAATCAAAATTTTGTCAAGCCCATTTTCTTTCAGTTTTGAAATTGCATCTGCAAAAGCACCAACACCAGGCAAAATCAATTTGTCTGCCGATGCAATCACATTTTTGTCATTTGTCACCACTGTTTCAACATTCAAAAACGATAGTGAACTTTTCAAAGAAAAAAGATTGCCTACTCCATAATCAATAATTGCTACCATAAAAATTTCCTTATCAAATCATTCCTTTTGTTGATGGAATTTCATTTTTTGTGCTTTCATCAATCGCAACGGCTTTTTTGATTGCCCTTCCAAATGCTTTAAAAACGCACTCAACAATGTGATGTGAGTTTTTCCCTTCAAGTTGTTTCAGGTGCAAGGTCATTTCAGCAGTTCGCACAAATGCCATAAAAAATTCTTCAACAAGTTCAGCATCAAAACTTCCAATCAAGCAAGGTTTTTCATCAGCATTGTCAAAGAGTTTTGTGGCAGGCAAATTTACATCATAGTTCAAAAAACTTCTTCCTGAAAAATCTAAGGCACAAAGAATGAGCGCTTCATCCATTGGCAAAATGATGTCACCATATCTTTGAATACCTCTTTTGTCGCCAAGAGCATCTTTAAAACATTTTCCAAGAGCAATTCCAATGTCTTCTGCTGAGTGGTGAAAATCAACGTCCACATCGCCATTGCATTCAACTCTCAAACCAAAATTGCCGTGCATTGCAAACAAAGTCAACATATGATTGAAAAAGCCACTTCCTGAATTGATTGAAACTTCATTTCTCTCATCCAAATTTAGTTCAATTCTAATTTTTGTTTCAGTCGTTTCTCGACATATTTCACTTTTTCTCATTTCATTCTCCTTTCAAAATTTCTTTTGTTGCTGTCACAAGACTTTGCATTTGTTCTTTCGTTCCAATTGTAATTCTGACATAATCTTGAATTCTTTGCTTGTCAAAATGTCTAATCAAAATTCCTTTGGCTTTCAATTTTTCATAAAACGCTTTGCCACCAATTTTGTTTGATTTTGCAAAAATAAAATTTGCTTTTGATGGCAAAATTTCAAACCCCAACTTTTGCAATTCACAAATTGTAAATTCTCTGTTCTCAACAATTTTTTTGCAACTTGCTTCAAAATAGGCTTCATCTTTGATTGCGCAAATTCCAATTTCTTCTGAAAGTCGATTGACATTGTAACTGTTGAAAGAATATTTGATTTTTTTGATGTCATCAATCAAATTTTCATTTGCAATGGCAAAGCCAATTCTTGCACCTGCCAATGCTCTTGATTTTGACATTGTTGAAACAACAATCAAATTTGCATATTTCTTTGTCAATTCAACAACGCTTTCGCCACCAAAATCAACATAGGCTTCATCAATCACAACCAATCGGTTTTGATTTTCAGTCAGAAGTTTTTCAATTTTTGCTTTTGAAAGAGCAATTCCTGTTGGTGCATTTGGGTTTGCAAAAACAATTGCATTGCTTGTCTTCAAAAATTTTTCAAAATCGATTTCAAAATTTTCTTTCAAAGCAATCTCTTCAAACTGACATGCAAACAATTTTGCATAGACAGGATAGAATCCATAACTTATGTCAGGAAAACTTACTTTGTTTTGTCCCGTGAAAAATGCAAAGAAAATGAATGCCAAAACTTCATCAGAGCCATTTCCCACAAAAACATTTTTTGGTTCAACTCTAAAATTTTCGGCAATGGCATCAACAAGTTTTCCGTTTTCAGGGTCGGGATACAATCTCAATTTTTGCAAAGCATCATCATTCACAATTTGTGCAATTTTGTCAGTTGGCGCAAATGGACATTCATTGGTGTTCAATTTGACATATTTTTTGTCTTGTGGCTGTTCACCAGGAACATAAGGCAACAATTCATCAAACAAATTGCTTAAAAATTTACTCATCGCTTTTTCCTCTCATCAGATATCACTTTTAGATTTTCGCTTTCTTCACCCTTTTTGGCTTTCACCTTTTCTGATAGAATCAAATTTTGCAATATACACTTTTCTATTTTAGGTTTTTTGGTCAAAAAAGTTTTTTCTATTTTTCTTTTCGCTTTAAGAACAGGTTTTATCACTGTTTTCTCTCACATTTTCTCTCATCAGTTTTCAGTTTCAAATCGTTTAGAAATTGAACGAGCATGTCCACAAAGTCCTTCACTTTCAGCAAATTCAACAACATTGTCTTTTACAAGTTCCAACGCTTTTTTTGTATAGTAGATAAATTGAGTTTTCTTCACAAAATCATCAACCGACAATGGAGATGAAAACTTTGCTGTTCCGTTTGTTGGCAAAGTGTGATTTGGCCCTGCAAAATAGTCACCAAGTGCTTCTGGTGCGTAGGTTCCAAGAAAAACTGAACCTGCATTTTTCACTTTTGCAAGCAGTTCAAATGGCTTTTCAACAGATAGTTCAAGGTGCTCAGGTGCAATTTCATTTGCAATTTCAATTGCCTCATTCAAATCTTTTGAAACAATGATTTTTCCATTTGTTTCAACTGAAACTCTTGCGATGTCCTCTCGTGGCAATTCTTTCAGTTGTTTTTCAACTTCACAAGACACTTTTTTTGCAAGTTCCATTGATGGCGTAATCAAAATTGCACTTGCTCTTTTGTCATGCTCTGCTTGACTCAGCAAATCTGATGCCAAAAATTTTTCATTGGCAAATTCATCAGCGACCACCAAAATTTCACTTGGACCTGCAATCATGTCAATGTTTACAATTCCAAAAACCTGTTTTTTTGCTGTTGCAACAAAAATGTTGCCAGGACCAACAATCTTGTCAACTTTTGGCACACTTTCAGTCCCATAGGCAAGAGCGCCAATGGCTTGCGCACCACCAATTTTAAAAATCTTGGTGACTCCTGCTATCTTTGCTGCTGCCAAAATAACATCGGCAATTTTTCCTGATGACGATGCAGGCGAAACCATGACAATTTCTTTGACACCTGCAATTTTTGCAGGAATTGCGTTCATCAAAACAGTTGATGGATAACTTGCAGTTCCACCAGGAACATAGATTCCGACTTTTTCAATTGGAGTTATGATTTGCCCAATCGATTCGCCATTTTGTCCATCCAAAACAAACCCTTCTCGCTTTTGCTTTTCATGAAATTTGTTCAAATTTATTTTTGCAAGTTCCAAAGTTTTCAAAAAACTTGCTGGGACATTGCTTACTGCTTCATCAATTTCTTGTTGAGAAACCTGCAAACTTTCGAGATTTGCTCCATCAAATTTTGCCGTGTATTCTTTGACGGCTTTGTCGCCATAGTTTCTTACATTTTGCAAAATTTCAAAAACTAAATTTTCAACATCTCTTGTGTCTTGTTCTTCTCTTTTGAGAATATCATTCATTGAAACTTGTGCAACATCAAAAATTTTCATCTTGAACTCCTTGCAATTTATTTTTCAAATTGCATATTTCAGCATTTTTAAACTTAAAACTAGATTTGTTTGCAATCAACCTTGCACTGATTGGAACAATCGTTTGCAAAACTTCCAAGTCGTTTTCTTTCAAAGTTGTTCCTGTTTCAACAATGTCAACAATGACATCTGACATGTTCAAAATTGGCGCAAGTTCAATTGAACCATTCAACTTTATCACTTCAATTTCTCGTCCAACAGAATCATAGTATTCTCTTGCAATGTTCACAAATTTTGTGGCAACTCGCAGAGGTCTTGCAACATCATCGCAAAAATTTTTCTTGCCTGCAACAGCCATTCTACATTTGCCCATGTTCAAGTCCAACAATTCATAGACATCAGGTTTATATTCAAGCAAAATGTCTTTTCCAACAACTCCAATGTCAGCAACACCATATTCAACATAGATTGCAACATCACTAGGCTTCACCATAAAATAATTTATACCATTTTTTTCATCTTTGATGATTAGTTGGCGAGTTTCCTTTTGAACCATTTCAGTTTCAATTCCAATTTTGTCAAAAAGTTTCAAAGTTTTTTCAGCAAGTCTGCCTTTTGGCAACGCAACATTAAACATTTTTCACCTCAATCACATTTCCGTTTTCAAGTTTTACAATTCTTCCAAATTTTTTGTTTTTAGGAATTGTTTTTCCAACTTGCACCCTTTGTCCATTTTCAACAAGTTTTTCAACAAGTTTGGCAATTTCAAAAACGCTTTCATTTTCATCATACAACACAAGCATATCAAGTTTTGAATTTTGTTCTGTTGAATATCCTCTTGCAAGAAAATCAAGATAGATTGCAAACCCAATCGCTCCACCATTTTTTCCAAACTTTGTCATCAGCAAATCATAGCGTCCACCAGACAAAACAGGAGTAGGAATGCGTTTGACATAGCCTTGAAAGATAATTCCGTTGTAATAGGATGTGTCGTTCAAAATTGAAAAATCTAGTTGAATTTTGTTTGCACACTCACTATTTTTGATTTCTTCAAACAAATTTTCCAATTCAGTGACTGCATCAATCATTTCTTTGTTTTCAGCAATTGACTTTGCAATTTTGATTGAACTTTCAAAATCGCCATTCAATGAAATGATTTTTTCAAGTTGCTCAATTTTTTTTGCAGAAACTCCGATTTTCGTCGCAAAAGTTTTCAAATCATGAACATTTTTTGTCAAAATGAAATCAAGCAATTTTTGTTTTTCGTTGTCAGCAACATTTTCTATGCTTGCCAAAAGCCCATTCACAAAACCAACGTGAGAAACATCCAAAACAAAATCTTCATCAATTTTGTTCAAACTCAAAAGTGCCAAATTGACAACTT
>CAYPVP010000015.1:0-26046 GCA_964414205.1 uncultured Bacteroidaceae bacterium
AAGATACAAGTTCTAAATGAAGAATTATCCAAGAAACAAGATGTTCAGGATAATATCCAAGTGTTTATAAAGCAAGTTGACAAGTATTGCAAAATAACTGAACTAACACCAGAAATATTAAATGCTTTTATAGATAAAGTCTTAATTTATGAAAAAGAAAAGATTGATGGACTTTACACGCAACAAATAGAGATAGTATATAACTTTGTTGGTGCGATAAATTTACAACGATAATTTTCTAACACAATACTACTTATGGTTAAAAGATAAAATCTAATTAATAAATAATGAATTATAAACATAACCAGCAAAAAAACAAAACGAAAAGGCGTAAGCCAGTTAGCCAATGCCTTAAAATCCCTACTAAATGCACCCGTACGAGTCCTTTTTATTTTTATTTGTTTTTATCTTTTGTTTTTATCTTTTCTTTTTTAAATATAAGGACTTAAAATTCATATATTTATTTAACTTTATGTTGAAAATTGTTCAAAAATTAGATTTTTCATTGCATTTTTTTGCATCGTTTCATTGACAATTTTAAATTTATTACTTTTTAAATATTTTTCAACATTTTTTCAAAAATTATTGATGTTCTAAAATTTGAAAAAAGCATGACATTATTTTGCCATGCTTTTCAAAAAAACTATTTGATTTAGTTTTATTATTTTGTTTTATTTTTTATCTTTTGAATGCGTGATAAATTGCATTGATTGCTTTTTCATAGCAATCAGTGTCAACACCAACAATGATGTTCAACTCACTTGAACCTTGGTCAATCATTCTGACATTGACATTTGCTTTTGCAAGTCCACTGAACAAAGTTGATGCTGTTCCTTGTCTTGATGCCATGTTTTGTCCAACTGTTGCAATCAAAGACAAGCCACTGTGCAATTCAACATTGTCTGCTTCAACTGCTTCACGAATTTTTTCTACAAGACTTTGCATTTTGTCTTTGATTTGGTCATCGCTTACAACAATGCTCATTGTGTCAATTCCTGTTGGAATGTGTTCAAAAGAAACATTTTCATATTCCAAAACAGAAAGAATTTTTCGTGTAAATCCAACTTCGGAGTTCATCATTGATTTTTCAATTGAAATGACAGTATAACCTTTTTTTCCAGCAATTCCTGTGATGATGTTGTCATTGACTGGAACTTGTCCATCAGCAACAATCATAGTGCCTTTGTGACTTGGTTCAAATGTGTTTTTGATGTTGATTGGAATTCCTACACTGCGAACAGGAAAAATTGATTCAGGGTGCAACACATTTGCTCCCATATAGGCAAGTTCTCGAAGTTCACGATAGGACAAAAATTGAATGTTTGCAGGGTTTTCAACAATTCTTGGGTCTGCTGACATAAAGCCATTGACATCAGTCCAGTTTTCATAGACATCAGCACCGACAGCACGTGCAACAACAGCACCAGAAATGTCAGAACCACCACGAGAAAATGTTTTGATTTGTCCATTTGCATCACTGCCATAGAAACCAGGAATGACTGCTTTTTCAACATTTTCCAATTTTTTGTGCAACAAATCAAGTGAATAGTGAAATTGGAATTTTCCTTTTTCATTAAATTTGATGAATTCTTGTGGGTCTAAAAATTCATAACCGAGTTTTTTTGCCAAAACTTTTGCTGACAAAAATTCGCCTCTTGATGCAGCATAGTCAGATGACAAAGAAGAATTGATATTTTTTTCGATTTCGTCAAAATCACTTGTCAAATCTAAATCAAGATTCATTCCTTCAATGATTTCTGCAAAACGCTCACGAACGATGTCAAATGTTTTTTTGCATCTTCCTGTTTTTGATGCTTCATCATAGCATTGATAAAGCAAATCTGTCACTTTTATATCGTTCTTTTCCCTTTTTCCAGGTGCTGAAACAATAACAAATTTTCTTTGTGAGTCTGCCAACACAATGTCGGCAACTTGCGAAATGGTTGTGGCATTAGCCATTGAAGTGCCACCAAATTTACATACTAACATAGAATTCCTACCTCTCTAAAACTTTCATTTTAGAATATAGACAACAAACGAATGTGTCAAGTTATTTTTTTATATTTTTTGCCTCAAAATAATATCTTTTTTCTTCGGCTTCACCCATAGAAAAAGATTTTTTGCACAGTGCTCCATTTTTCAACACATAATCAAACAAATCTGCTTTTTTGATGGCAGGCATAAAAATTGCCACACCTCCATTTTCTTTTGCAACTTTCAACAAGTGTTCTGTTCCGTGTATGTAGTCAACTTTGACGCCTGCATTTTGGGTTTTGTAATTTTCAATTGCCTTTTGAATTTCAGCAATCGCCATTGGCGTTGAAGTTGGAACAGCAATCTCTATTCTATTTTCATTATATACAATTTGAACTTTTGAATCTCCTGTCAAACTGTTTTTCAAAAATTCAACAAAATCTTCTTTCACCCCAAAAACACATCTATGAATTGGTTCAAAGACAATTCCATCACAGTGAAGGTTTTCAATTTCGCAAAGGGCAAATCTTGCTGGGTGGCTTTCTCTTTCTTCTTCATTCAAATCTTTTTTGATGTTTTCCCAATGGGCTTTTGCAGTTGCAAGAGAGTGATTTCCGTCACCAACAGCCAAAACAAAATTTGTTGCCTCGCCATATTTTTCTTTTTGCAATTTTGCATCATACAATCTTTCAAAAAGTCTTTCCACTTCAACAGTGTCAACCAAGTAGCCTTCCAAGTGTCCACCATCCATATTCAATTCAAAATCATAAATTTTTTCAAATTTTTCTTTTTGTTGATACAAGTTTTCGATGAGCATTTTTTCTCTGTCATCAATCAAAAGAATGATGTGTGGCAATTCAATTGGAGCATCTTTTCTCACTTTCAATCTTGCAGGAATTCTTTCAGGAACAACTCCTTCGGTTGAGCGAATTTGACTTTTCTTTGAGCCGTCATAGACAAATTCTTCCAAATCAACTGATGCCATAAGCCCCAATCTTTTTTGCCCAAATTTTGTTGTTCTGACAACCAAAATATATTTGTTTTGCACAGTGTCAAAAACATCATCTTGCAAATAGGATGTCATTGTTTGATTTATATCAGACACTATTTCTTCATCTCTTCCATCTTCCAAATATACTTCTGGAAAAATCAATTTCAATGTGCTTTTTGCGTCTCCTACAAAATTTTTCAATGTTTCCCAATATTCTCTTTGTGAAGTGAATTGGTCACATGAAACAACTGACCATTTTGCATGGTCAATTTTTTTGTTTGGAATCAAAATAGGTTGTGGTTTTAAACAGATTTTCATTTATTTCCTCTTTTGTTTTAATACTTTTTTTGCGTAATATTCTTTTGTTTTAATACTTTTTATAAGTTAAATTCTTTTGTTTAAATTCAATGTCCAGTTTACACTTTAATTTTTTGAATTTTTGTAGTGTCAAAGACAGAATTGACAAAAGATGTTACATTCTTCTTCTAGACCTTTTTTCACTGTGTGCTGCTTTTTGTGCCAAATCTAGTGCCGAAATTCCAAATGCTTCTTCAATTTCTTCTTTCAATTTTTCCATTGTGATGTATCTTTTGATGTTGCCATCTTTCACTGTGGAAATGATTCCTGTTTCTTCGCTGACAACAATGCTCAAAACATCTGCTTCTTCCGAAATTCCAACAGCAGCACGATGTCTTGTTCCCATGTCTTTGCTCAAATTTTGTTGCGTCAATGGCAAAAAACAACCTGCTGTCAAAATTTTGTTTCCTCTGACAATGACAGCGCCATCATGCAAAGGTGCTTTTGTGTTGAAAATTGATTCCAAAAGACCTGCTGTAAGTTTTGCACCAATTTGAGTTCCGGTATCAGTGATGTTGGTTGGCACTTGTTCTGTTCTTGTGATGACAATGATTGCGCCAATGTCTTGTTTCGCCATGTTTTGGCATGCAGTCAAAATTTCAGTTGTTGCATCTCTCAACTCATCATCACTTCCAAACCCTTGACTGTAAAGGTCAACACCGTGAGGATTGGAAATTTTGTGAACAAAAGACTTCCAATCAGATTTGTATGTGACAGCAACAACCATCAAAACAAAAAGCAAGCCATAATGAGCGATTGAACGAGAAATTGTCAAAATCTCTGTGCCACGAACATAGTAGAAAATGTTTAGCACCACATTCAAAATTACAACTGCCAACAAAATGAACAGCACTCTTATGTTGCGTTTGTAAATAAAAAACAAAATTGCCAATGCCATGACGCCAATCAAAACTATTGCATCAACAATTGCAAACCAATCAAAATTTTGAAAATATTGATAAAAGTTGAACATAAATTTTCTCCTATGCAATTTTAAACATCAAATTCATCAAAAATGTTTTCGTCAGAATTTGAATCGTCTTGTGCAGAACGGAACATCGCTCCGCCATCATTGCCACCATTCTTGTCATTTTTTGGTTCATGCCCTTTGTCTGCTTTTTGCAATAGTAATATGCCTGTTGCATAAAGTGCGATTGCCCCAACGAGTGCAATTGATGCGACAATGGTCATCCACATTCCAACGTTGTATGTGTAGAATTTCAAAAGTGATTCATTCAAAATTGTGTTGACTTTGTCACCACCAAGCCAAATTGTCAATGATGAAAAGAAATCGAAGCAAAAAACAATCATATATGGCATTGCAAAGCCTGAAAAAGCCTTGCTTCTTGCCCCAAGTGGCACATATTTTTTCTTCAAAATTCCAAAATACAATCCTGCAAGCATGCACGATGTCACAATGATGTCAACACTGCTGTTCATAAAAAAGAAAACTTGTGGGTTCAAAAATTGGAAAGCGCCAATGATTGCCATCACCAATTGTTTTGCGATTGCAAAAGCAAAAAAGTAAACCATAAAATCTGTTTTTGAAATGTACATCCACCTTGTTGCTCTGGACATTGAAGAGTGCATAATTGAACCCCACAAATAAAACAAGACAGCAGGCAAAACGCCTTCAAAAATCAAAATTTGAAGCACACCCAAAAAAATATCCAATGGATTGCCAGCGAAAAAGTTTTGATAGCCAAGTATGATTGGAAAAATTTCAGCAGCGATTGAAGCCACAGCAAGGCATACAAAAAGCCAGATTAAATTGTTTTTCTTAAATTTTGTTTTTATATTCATATAACCATCAACATTGCCACAGCATTTTGAAGTGCAAAATTTCCATCAACTGATTCTGACACAATTTGAAATTGCATGTCGGCAAGTTTCTCCACTATTTTTTTTAATTTTATTTGAGTATAATTTTTTGACAATTTTTTGAGAACAAACGCATAGTTTGGACGAATGTCAAGGTCTTTTGCAATGTCATCAACATTTGTTTGTCTTGACAGAGCAATGTGCAACAATCGGCGATATTGAGTGATGAGCAACGAAAAAGCAGTCATTGGCGAAACATTGTCATTTATGAATTCATACAAAACTTTTAGTGCCTTTGAATTGTTTTTTTCGCAAACTGCCGATGACAATTCAAAAATTTTTGTTTCAACATCAACAGACACAAGTTTTTCGACATCATCAACTACAATTTTTCCGTTTGCATAGTTTTTCAATTTTTGCATTTCGTTGAAGATGCGTGCCATGTCGCCATTTGTTGCAGAAATCAATTTCCGTTTTGCCATGATATCCATCGTTGAAACAGGAGGAATTTCCAAAATTTTGTCTATTTCAAGCAACAATTCTTCATCAGTCATTCGAGAACAATCAACAATTTCAGCCAATTTTTCAAAACTTTTCAAATTTCCATTTGCATCAACCAAAACCAAAATTGATTGAGGATTGAAGTCTTTCATATAGTTTTCAACTGCTTTGAAGTTTTCATCTGCCAATTTGACATCGTCAGCATCTTTGACAACAACAACTCTGAAATCTGAAAAAACAGGCATCGTTTGAAGTGCATCAACTATGTTGTCAATTCCATCCAAAATTGAAATCTTTGACAAGTTGAAATCTTTTGATTGGTCATCCAACAAATTTTCAAAAATCTTGATTGCCCTTTCTCGCAAAAAAGCATCATTTCCTTTTATAAGATAAAACGACTTCAATTCATTTTTTATGCTTTCTTGCAAAAATCCAATTTTCAAAAAAATTCTCCTAGTTCTCTAATGTATAGTATATATATTTTAACACTAAAAAAAACCAAAGTAAAGATAAAAAGAAGGCATTCCTCATCGGAATGCCTTGCATGTGTTCTTTTTTGTGTCATCAAAGAACTTTTGCCAAAAATTCTTTCAATCTTGGAGTTTTAGGACTCTCAAACAATTCTTTTGGAGAACCTTGTTCCATAATTTTGCCTTCTGCCATAAAGAAAACTCTTGAAGCCACTTCTTTTGCAAAACCCATTTCGTGAGTGACAACAACCATTGTCATTCCTTCATCAGCAACTTGCTTGATAAGTTCCAAAACTTCTCCAACCATTTCAGGGTCAAGAGCACTTGTTGGTTCATCAAACAACATAACTTTTGGTTTCATTGCAAGCGCCCTTGCAATTGCAACACGTTGTTTTTGTCCACCTGACAATGTCGAAGGATAGGAATCTGCTTTTTCAATCAACCCAACTTTTTTCAAAAGTCGAACTGCCTCTTCATGTGCATTTTTTGTGATTTGTTTTGAAGATGAAAATTGCACTGGCAAAATTTCGATTGGTTTTTTGTGAACCATATGCGAAAATTTTCGTTCTGCTTTTTCAATTTTTGCAGTCATTTGAAGTTTTTTCTTTGTCAAGTCTTTGTCATAAGAAACAAATCTCTTTCCTGCTTTTTCTTCAATTTTCTTTGTTTTTTCCCACTCTTCAACAATTGGAAGAATTTCTAGTTTCATTGCTTCAATTTTCTTTGCAAGTTTTTCTCTTGATTGGTCAATTTTCGCATTTATTTTTTCTTCATTTTTTTCAATGTACTTGTTGTAGATTGGGGCAAATCGATTGACCAATTTTTGTTTGCGCAAATTTTTCTTTCCAATTTTGATTGGCGCCAAAACAATGTTTTGCAAAACAGTCATGTGAGGAAACAAATTGAATTGTTGAAAAACCATGCCCATTTTTTGTCGGTGTTCGTTGATGTCCACTTTGAGGTCAGCAAGGTCAACACCTTCAAAAATGATTTTTCCTGCTGTTGGGTCTTCAAGCACATTCAAACAACGCAAAAATGTTGATTTTCCACCACCAGATGGACCAATGATTGCAATTTTTTCACCTTCTTGAATTGTTTCAGAAATGTCATCCAAAACAAGCAAATCACCAAATTTTTTGGTCAAATTTTTGATTTCAATCATTTGTCTTCCTCCTCGCTCTCATTTTGAACATCGTTCTTTTGCACATCTTCACTTTTGCAAGTTTTGCAATCTTGTTCATAAGCAATGTCATCTATTTTTTCTTCAATCAAATTTGCATCATCACTTGCTGGAAAAACTTCAATCTCAGAATTTTCTGTTGCTCCAAAAGATGATGTTTCATATGCAAATTTTTTGTTTTTTCGGACATTGATTTTTTTGTAGTTTCCTCTGTCGCCCTTTGCAAGTTGCTTTTCAATCAATTTCAAAACTCCTGTCAAAATCAAAACAACAATCAAATACATTACAGCCGAAATTAGCAATGGGAACAAATAGTCAAATGTTACAGATTGAATCAATCCAGGAACTTTTCCTAAATCGAGAATTCCGACATATCCAACAATTGCAGTTTCTTTGACAAGCATGATAAATTCATTGAACAACGGTGGCATGACATTTCGCACTGCCTGAGGGGTTATGATTTTGAACATCGTTTGTCCTGTGGAAAGTCCAAGAGAACGACCTGCTTCCATTTGTCCATCATCAACAGATTCAAAGCCAGCACGAACAATTTCGGCAACATATGCCCCAGAATTCAAACCAAAAGTTATTGCACCAATCACAATTCCATTTTTCACCGAAACCATAACAATGAAATACATAATAAACAACTGCAAAACAACTGGTGTGCCTCTAATGATAGTGATGTACAAATTGGCAATTGCAGTCAAAAATTTCAGTTTTCCTGTTTTTTTGTTGACATACTTTACCATTGCCAAAAAAACACCAATAACAATTCCTAAAAGTCCTGCAAACAAAGCAATGAGCAATGTGTTGCCAAGACCTTTAAAATACATTTTCCATCTATCATCATAAATAAATGCTTTTATAAATCTTTCCGAAAAAGACAAAGCAGAAACTATATTTGTCATATTTTTCTCCTAAAACCACATAAAGAGGGCATTAGCCCTCTTGTGGATATTTTTCAAATTTTAAAAACTTAGTTGACACGGCTAAGCAAAAGTTGTGCTGGAAGTTTGTCCATAACGATTGCATCAATACGTCCTGCTTGCAAATCAGCATAGACAAGTGCATATTGAGCATAACGACTGACTGTTGAACCAGTGATTTTGACAAGTTTATCATCTTCTACTGTATCAGTTCCATTTGTGTTCAAATAGCCCCCTTCTGTTGTTGCTTTTGTTGCAATGATGTCACCTGATGTTCCTTGTTGAACACCAATTTTTTTGCCAGAAAGTGAACCAAGTGAATTCAATCCACTGCCTTTTGCTGAAACGATGACCAATGTTGAACTTGCATACACATGTGAAAAATCAACTGTTTCCAAACGAGCATCGGTGATTGTGATGCCAGCAGCACCTGCAACATATCCTGTCGATTTAGCAACAAATGTTGAAATGTTGTCAAAAAGAACATCTTGAACATTCAAAGTGCAACCGAGGTTTTCAGCAACTTGACTCATGATTGCCACATCAAGTCCAACAACTTTTCCACCCTTGATAAATTCATATGGAGCAAATCCTGATTCAGTGTACATTGTAACTGTTCCTGCTTGACCAAAATTCCAAGATGTTTTGAGTCCTTCTGGAACAACAGCAACTTGTCCTGACATTTCTTCTTCTGCGACTTTTGAATAGTAGTCAGAATATTTTTGCATATTTCCATTTGCATTCCATTCATCAACAACTTTGTTTACAGCATTCATCATTGCTGTGTTTTCTTTTTTGATTGAGATGCCGAAATCTTCTTTGAACAAATCAGTTGCGTCAACCATTTCATAAGTTGTTTTGTCACCACCGCATGCTGTCAAAGCAACTGTGCATCCAACAATTGTTGCAATCATCAAAACGATTGCCAAAATCTTTCCAAATTTTTTCATATACTCCTCCGAGCGATTTGTTTATCTTTATGGTGCAATCTTAGCACCGGCACCACCATTCATGCAACATTATTCATTCACAATGGAATATTTTGCTATTTTTATGTATTTTATGTCGGTTTTTATGCAAATATGCAAATATAGTGTATAATTATACAAAACAATTTATAATATTAGTCAACTTGTTTTCCACATGGTTATTTTTCAATTTTCAATTTTCAATTTACCATTTTGCTTTTTGCATTCTACCATTTTACTTTTTGCGTTTTTGTTGTTTTGCCGTTTTGCATTTTACCATTTTTGCATTTTGCTTTTTGCTTTTTGCTTCTTGCTTCTTGCTTCTTGCATTTTTCTTTTTTACAATTTGCAACAATTTTACAAAAATACTTTTCTTGTTCGACTTTCATTTGTCATTAACAATTTTTGACAAAATTGAATAATTATATTATTGACAATAAATCTATTGAGTCCTATAATATTTGTCGGATTGCATTTTTCAATCCGACCTACAAAAGCATATTGGAGGCTATATATGCAACAATACTACACTATGACCATCGCAGGTCTTGAAAGAAATTTGCCAATCTGCCCTGTCAACGAAAATCTTGACATTGCTGGCTTTGTTATGTTTTCAGATGTCGAACTAACAATTGCATGTGCAAAAGAACTTTTGAAAATCGCACCTGATTTTGACTTGATTTTGACAGCAGAAAGCAAAGGAATTCCTCTTGCCTATGAAATGGCTCGCCAAAGTGGAAAAAATTATATTTTGGCAAGAAAGTCTGCAAAACTTTATATGAGAAGACCAATCAAAGTTGAAGTCAAATCAATCACAACTGCAAAAATTCAAGAACTATATCTTGATGTTGAAGATGCCAACAAACTCAATGGAAAAAGAGTTTTGATTGTTGATGATGTCATTTCAACAGGAGAATCATTGAGAGCCCTTGAAACATTGCTTTCAACAACTGGTGCAAACGTTGTCGGAAAAATGGCAGTTCTTGCAGAAGGTGATTCAGGTGATAGAAGCGACATTCTATACCTTGAAAAATTGCCACTTTTCTTCAAAAATTAGTTTTACATAGTTCAGTTCCAAAAAAAACTATACAAAAACTATTTTTAATTTGTTTTAAACAATTTCAACATCAAAGAGCAAACAACAAAAAGTTTGCTCTTTTTTTGTATGTTTTTTTTGCAATTTTCAAAATTTTTGCATGACAAATTTCTATATTTTTGTCGAAAAGTCGCTCCTGCTCGGCTATTTTTTCAATTTTTGTTGACTGTGCACCAATATTGTATTAAAATAAGTAATCAAGAAAAGACTTTGGTGAAAAACATGAAACTAACAGGCGCTGAAATTTTGTTGAAAAGTTTGGAAGAACAAAATGTTGAAACTATTTTTGGATATCCAGGTAGTTCTATTTTGTCCGTCTATGACCATCTTTCAAATTCAAAAATTCGCCACATCTTGACTGTGCATGAACAAGGTGCTTGCTTTTGTGCAAGTGGCTATGCAAGGTCAACTGGAAAAGTTGGTGTTGTGCTTGCAACATCTGGCCCTGGTGCAACAAATTTGTTGACAGGAATTGCTGATGCCTATATGGACAGTGTTCCATTGATTGCAATCACTGGCAATGTTCCACTTCAAAATCTCGGACATGACACTTTTCAAGAAGTCGACACATTCGGCATCACAATGCCTGTTGTAAAATACAGTTATATCGTAAAAGATATTGCTTCTTTGCACACAATAATTTGCGAAGCATTTTGCCTTGCAACAACAGGAAGACCTGGCCCAATTTTGATTGACATTCCATCAAACATTTTTGATGAAACTTACACATTTGAAAATATAGTTGACTCTTGCAATCGCAAGCAACAAACATCTACACTGCAAATCCAAGAAATTGCAAACCTGATTGAGTCATCTTCAAAACCATTTTTATATTTGGGAGGAGGTGTCATTTCTTCAAATGCTTCTCAACAAGTTTTGGAACTGGCACAAAAACTTCAATGCCCAATTGCATCATCTTTTATGGGACTTGGTGCAATTCCATCAAACCACCCAAATTTTTTGGGTGTTGCATCTTCAAACAATCAAAACATTGAAAACGCAATCAAAGATTGCGATTTGTTCATTTGTCTTGGTGCAAGGTTCAACAGTCGTTTGAATGAAAAATTTCAAAATTTGCTCAGCAAACAAACCAAAATCATTCATATGGACATCGACAATGCAGAAATTGACAAAAACTTTCCAACTCTGTGCTATTGCATTGGCGATATAAAAGAAATTTTGTCGCAACTTGTCCCAAAATTGAAAACAAAAAAGGTTTGGCTTGATATTTCCCAATTTCAAATCGATAAAGGCAACACAAAAAAATCTAACATTTTTCTTGATTTTTTGACATTTATCCCAAAAGTGTTTGGTGATGATGTCATCATTGCAACTGATGTTGGGCTACACCAAATTTGGACTGCTCAAAACTATGCTTTCTCCTTTCCAAGACAATTTTTGACAAGTGGGGGCTTGGGTGCAATGGGCTTTGGCATGGGTGCTTCAATCGGGGCTTCAATCGGGACTCAAAAGCGAGTTGTCCTCATCACTGGTGATGGTTCATTCAACATGAACTTCAATGAATTGGCGACGGCTGTTGCAAACAAAATTCCAATTGTAATTGTCGTTTTAAACAACAAATCTTTGGGACTAATTCGCAAAATGCAAAAAGAAACCTACAAACGACACTATGTTGAGTCATCGCTCAATACCAACATAAATTATGTAGCCCTTGCAAAATCTTTTGGGGCATGCGGAATGAAAATCAACAAAAATTCAGACTTTGAATCTGCTCTGCAAAAAGCAAAATCATGTGACAAACCATTTGTAATAGATTTTAAAATTTCAATGAAAACATTTTGACACACAAAGAGAGGAAAAATGGAAACACAAAAACATATCATTTCAATTTTGACAAAAAACCAACCAGGTGTTCTATCTCGCATTTCTGGAATGTTTTCTAGAAGAGGCTACAACATTGATGGACTTTCTGTTTGTGCGACTGAAAATCAATCTTTTTCAAGAATGACAATCACTGTCACAGGAACAAAAGCAACGACAAAACAAATCATCAGTCAACTTGAAAAACAAGTCGATGTCGAAAAGGTTTTAGATTTTGATGAAACAAATGTTGCTTTTCGTGAATTGTTGCTCATCAAAGTCAAAGCAGAACCAACAGAACGCAGTCAACTTTCCGATTTGTGTGGATTTTTCAAAGCAAAAGCCATTGACATCACACAACACACAATGATGTTGGAATTGACAGGAAGCACCCAAAAAATTGATGCTTTCATTGAAATTTTGAAGCAATATTCAATCATTGAAATGGCAAGAACAGGTGGCGCTGCACTTGAAAGAGGACACAATGAAAACAATCAAAATTTTTGACACGACCTTGCGAGATGGCGAACAATCGCCAGGATGTAGCATGCATCTTTCAGAAAAACTTGATGTTGCAGAAGCCTTGGAGTCTTTGAAAGTTGACATCATTGAGGCTGGTTTTCCTGTTTGTAGCAAAGAAGATTTCAAAGCCGTCAAAGAAATTTCCAAACTCATCAAAAATGCAACAGTCACAGGTCTTTCTCGTGCAAAAGAAGAAGACATTGATGAAGCCTATCAAGCACTCAAATTTGCAGTCAATCCTTTGCTACACATTTTCATTGCAACAAGCCCAATTCACTTGCAACACAAATTGAAAATGTCGCAAGACGAAGTTTTGCAATCAATCAGACATCATTTGAACTATGCAAAAAAATATACAACCAATTTGCAATTTTCTTTTGAAGATGCTTCTCGCACTCCAAAAGAGTTTTTGCTTAAAGCAACAAACATGGCAATCAAATCAGGTGCAAAAGTCGTAAATTTTCCTGATACCGTTGGTTTTTGCTCTCCAAATGAAATGTTCGAGTTGGTTTCATACTTAAAAAAGAATTGTGTAAGTGCTGAAAATGTTTTGTTTGGCGTGCACTGTCACAATGATTTGGGGCTTGCAACTGCAAACACAATTTCAGCCATTGAAGCAGGTGCAGACCAAGTTGATTGCACCATAAATGGAATTGGTGAAAGAGCAGGAAATTGTGCGCTTGAAGAAATTGTGATGACACTCAAAACTAGAAAAGACATTTTTGACTATGACACAAACATTGACACAAAAAAGATTTTGAAAGCATCAAAACTTGTTTCAAACATCATTGGAGTCAAATTGCAACCAAACAAAGCCATTGTTGGTTCAAATGCTTTTGTGCATGAATCAGGAATTCATCAGCACGGCATTTTGCAATCAACAAACACCTATGAGATTATGTCCCCAGAAGACATTGGATTTTCTCAAACGGAACTTGTGCTTGGCAAACACAGTGGCAAACACGCTTTTGTTGAAGTGCTAAAAGACATGGGCTACACCCTTGATGAAAACGAAATTTCAACATTTTTTGAAAAATTCAAAGAAGTTGCTGACCGAAAGAAATTTTTGACAAGACAAGATTTGGACGCATTGCTAACACATGTCAATCGCCGACTTGTCAAAAGAAAATACATTTTGAAAGACTACGAAATCACTTCCTACAAAGGTGGAGCATGGGCAGAAATTTCACTTGACACCGAAGGCAAAAGTTTGAAGGAAAAAATGAATGGCGACGGACCAGTTGATGCTGCCTACAAAGCAATCATGTCGCTCACTGGTCAAAACTTCAACTTGAAAGACTATCAAATTCACTCAGTCACAAGTGGAAAAGACGCTCTTGGTGAAGCCATTGTCAAACTTTCGCTAAACGATGAAATTGTCACTGGCAGAAGTGTTTCAACCGACGTTTTGGAAGCATCAATAAACGCATATCTGAATGCTGTCAACAAATTGACAGATTCTGAAAACAACATCAAAGAAGAAAACTAATATGGCAAATTTGGAATTTTTGGACACAACCTTGCGTGATGGAGCGCAAGCCGAAGGCATTTCTTTTTCAACCAACGACAAAAAAATGATTTTGCAGTTGCTGGCTGATTTTGGAATTGACTTGATTGAAGGTGGCAACCCCTCCTCCAACCCAAAAGACATGACATTTTTTCAATCAGTCAACAATGACAAACTTGTTGCGTTTGGTTCAACCATAAAAGCAAACTCCAATCTTGAAAGTGATGAAAGTTTGAAAGCACTTGTCAATGCAAACACAAAAGTTGTGACTTTGTTTGGAAAGTCATCTCCAATGCAAATCAAAAATGTTTTGAAAACTACAAATGAAAACAATTTGCAAATGATTGCAACAACAACAAAGTTTTTGGTTGAAAACAAAAAGCGTGTAATCTATGATGCCGAACAATTTTTTGATGCCTTCAAAGAAAACAAAGACTATGCCATTCAAACAATTTCAACAGCAATTTGCAATGGTGCAGACACCGTTGTTCTTTGCGATACAAATGGTGGCAGTTTTCCACAAGAAGTCTATGAAGTGGTAAAAGAAGTTTGTTCTTTGTTTCCATCAACCACAATCGGAGTGCATTGTCACAACGATTCAGGCTTGGCTGTTGCTTGCACATTGTCAGCAATTCAAGCAGGTGCAACACACATTCAAGGAACATTTTTGGGCTTTGGAGAACGAGCAGGAAACACAAATTTGTCAACAGTGATTGCAAATTTGATTTGCAAAATGAATTTCAAATTGAACATTGATGCATCGCTTCTCACCCAAACTGCAAAAGCAATCGCCGAAATCTCAAACATCAGATTGGAAAAAACAATGCCATTTGTTGGCGAATCGGCGTTTTCGCACAAAGCAGGTATGCACAGTGATGCTGTTTTGAAGCAATCAAACAGTTTTGAGCATATAAATCCAAGTGAAGTTGGCAATGTAAGAAGATTTTTGCTCAGTGAAATGAGTGGAAAATCAAGTTTGAAAAACAAACTGCACGCCTATTTCCCAAACCTGAAAGAAGACAAACAAAAAGAATTGGAAATGCTGAACAAAATCAAAGAAATGGAAATGCACGGCTATCAATTTGAAAGTGCTGACGGAAGTTTTGTTTTGCTTGCAGAAAAAGAATTGGGAGAGTTTAAGCCTTCATTTGAAGTTGCAAACTATCAAATTCATGCCAACTACCCTACATCATGTTTTGCAAGTGTAGAAATCAAGGCAAATGGCAAGACATTTTCAAAAACGGCAAGTGGAAATGGTCCTGTCAATGCTCTTGACAAAGCGTTGCGTTTTTCATTGACAGAAAATTTTCCAACTCTTCATGAAGTCACACTCATTGACTACAAAGTCCGTGTCATTGACAGTGGCAAGGCAACAGGGGCTTTGACAAGGGTTTTGATTACAAGCAAAGATTCAAAAGAAGAATGGACAACTGTCGGAGTTTCAACTGACATCATTGAAGCATCAATGGAAGCCTTGGTTGATTCATTTGAATTTAAACTTACAGGACAAAAAAGACTTAAATTTTGATTTGCTATACTTTGAAATTTATTTGCAAAGGAAAATTTTGATTTGCTATGCACGTTCAAAAAATAAGTTGAAATTTTCAAACCAGTTGCAAATAAAAGATAAATTCAATTTGCAAAAATTGTAGAAAAAATACAAATATTTTGTTGCAATCAACAAGCGATTGCGACTCAAACAAAAGCGAAAAGGCAATCAAGACAACTAAATTTACAATCAAAAATTTGACATATAAAAAAAGAGGTGTTATATGAAAAAAGACGAACTCCAAAAACAAATGGACATTGAAAAATGGTATGACAGTCAAAAAGCAAAATTTGACACTTGCGGAACATATTCATATTGCAAATATTGCATCATGGACGAAGCAACACCTTGCGCAAACGCATTTATGAAAATGGGAAAAGAAGAAAAGCCAAAAACCGAAGTTGGCGAAAATGGCTATCCAATCAACATTGTTGTTCGCTCATTTGAAGAAAAACTCGACAATGCAAGTGAAGAACTTCAATCTTATTATCACGAAATTAGAAACCAAATTTTTTCCTACAAAGATGTTCACAGCAGAATCAGCAAAAAATGTGAAAATTTTCGTGCAGGTCGTGGAAACTTGATTGCAAAACTTACCATAGTTGGAAAAAGTTTAAGAGTCAATCTTCCAATTGACATCAATGATGAAAAATATGCAGGAAGAAAACTTCCACACAAAGATTTGAGTGACAAAAAAACATATGAAGAATGTCCTTTCCAAATCAAAATCACATCAGGACTTGCACTTAGAAGATGTTTAGAGTTGATTTGTGATGTCGCCAATGAAAAAGAATTGCAAAAAAAGAAAATCAAATCTTGCAAAATTTGATTTGACACTAGAAACAAAAATCAAACTACAATCAAACAAAAATTCGGAATTGAAAAAGGTTTAACATTTTATGAATTGTCAAATGGTGAAATTCAATTTTACATATTCGGACATTCAAATCAAAGAAAATTAAATCTAAACCACAAATCAATCTGAAAACATAATCAAGAATGTTTTCAGTGCAAGATTGTTTCAATGCTAAATTAGTTCAATTTAAAAGGATGAGTGCAATGCACTCATCCTTTTTTAACTCATTTCAAACAAATGAAAGCATGCTATCATGCTATATTTTTTGTTTCAGTTTCAATGATTTTTTCTGTTTCAGTCACCTTGTCAACTGTTTTTTTCAATTCACTGTCAGACAAAACTTCTTGCAACACTTCACCATTTTGTTCTTCCACTGAACTAACAATGTTTTCTTTGTTTTCAATCGGCACATTGACTTCATGCTTTATTGGTGTCCATCCAATTTTTTTCAATTTGAGAAGCGAATTGATTGCAACAAAGAAATAGTCAAGCATAAACAATGGAAACACAATCAATGCTTTCAATCGTTGCCAAAAATTTGCCTTGATGCGTTTTCGTTCCGTAATCAATGGAAGTCCTGCAAAACTCAACATTATCATCAACATAATTCCAAGTGCAACAGCAATGGCAATCAATGCCGACACCCAAACGGCTCTGTTTCCAATGGCTGCACCAACAATAGCACAAATTGGATTGACAGTGAAAATGCATGCCATAAAAATGATGACTGGTTGAATTGCAACGACTGCATCATAGCAAGAAAAATCTTTGAACATCTTTTTGTAAAGTTTTGGATAGACATTTTTTTGCACATCCAAAAAACCTTTCATATAGCGTTCTCTTTGTTTTACTGATGCCTTGTATGTTGTAACTTGTTCATCATAGTGAATTGCATCATATGAAAAACCAATTTTTCTTCCCTCTGCAACACATGATGAAATAAATTCATTGTCTTCAACCAAGCAAAAGCAATCCCAGTTGTCATGTTCAACAATAACATTTTTTCTTATGACAATTCCAGTTCCTGTGACAGCACCGTTGTTGATGCCAAGAAGCATTTTAGGGTTTGCCAAATAGCGTGAATCGTGCAAATACCACAAAGCATTTGCCATTGTGATTGCATTGTGCGAAAAGTTTTTTGATGAACGATATGATGAAACAATGTCATAGCCTTTGTTGAAAACTTTGTTTACTTCTTCAAAGAAATTTTCACTCAAAATGTTGTCAGCATCAAATATAAAATAACCTTCATAGCCATTGTTTTTGAACTGTTCATCATTGTGAATTTTTTCAAAAGCAAAATGCAGAGCATAGCCTTTTCCAATCTGTTCAAGATTGTTTCTGACAAACACATTGCAACCAAGTTGTTTGGCAATTTCAGCAGTTTTGTCTGTGCAGTTGTCAGCAATGACGAAAATGTCCAAAAGTTCTTGTGGATAGTTTGTTGCACGAATGCTATTTATCAAATCTCCAATGACTTTTTCCTCATTTCTTGCAGAAATCATAATTCCATATTTGTGTTTAGGGACAATTTCACCTTTTGCATATTTGACTCTCGCAATTTTTATCAATCCTAAAAATAGATATAAAAATTGATGAGTGCAAAGCAACAAAAAGATTATAATGCAAATCAAGTTTACATGGCGCAGAACTGACAAAAATGGATTTGAAAAATCAACATACATTCTAGAAAAAAATTCTGCAAAATATTGCTGTACCATATCGGGTCTCCTCTCTTTCAATCTCTCAATTATAACATCTTTCAGAGTATAGTCAATTGTTTTTGAAGAGGCAAAATTTGCATAAAAAAACCACCTCACAAAAGGTGGCAATTTTTGGCAAATCCTAATCGATATTGTCAGCAATATAATTGACTACATCGGAAATTCTGACCATGTCAGCAACATCTCCATCATCAATTGTCAAGTCCCATTCTGATTCAACATTCATCAAAAGTTCAACAAGGTCAAGGCTGTCTGCGTTGAGTCCTTTGATGATTTCTGTGTCCATGGTCACATTTGAAGCATCAACATCAAGTTGTTCAACGACCATTTCTTTAAGTTTTTCAAAAATTTCAATTTTAGTCATAGATTTCTCCTTTATAGTTGCAAAACAAATTCAATTTTGCAAGTTCACATTTATGATACAATCAGATTTTTCAAAAGTCAATAGCAAATCAATGCACATTCTTTGTCAAAACTTTCGCCACTTGCAATGCTGTAAACATAGTCATTCAACAAACATTTTGTCATGATGTTGATTGAGGAGTGTCCACAATTTTGCTCTTTCACATTTTGCAACTCAAATGGCAACGCAAAATCATATTTTTCACAATTTTTGTCAAAATTCAAATCTTTGATGACTTTCACAATTGAAGTTCCATCAAATTTTGCAAGTGCTTCAATTTTTGTCCATTTTTCAAAAAAATCAAGATTGTTTTTTGCATTCAACTTCTCATACAATCCAAAATCTTTCACATCTTTGATTTTTTCAATGTCAACGCCAATTTCAGATTTTGAAAATCCCAACAAAAACACATCATTTGAGTGCGACAATGAAAATTTCAAATCGCCATCTAGAAAGCGTGGTTTTCCCTGGCTTCTATCAATCTTTGTTGCCACTTGAAAATCACCAATTTGTTCTTGATAATGGTTTTTCAAAACATTTTGAACTTTGAAAATCAAATCATTGCTTGCTTGCAAATTGTGATTTTCATATTTGCCATAAAACAATATCATATTTTTCTGAAAGGCTTTGTTTTTCTTCCATAAGTTCCATTTATGTCAGAGAAAAACAATTCATCAATTTGTTTCAAAGCATTTTTTCCAACACGGAATGCCCAATTTCCACTTGCAATTCCAGGAACATTCATTCTTGCATCTGTGCCATATCCAAGCAAATCTTGAATTGGAAGAATTGCCAATTTCGATGATGAAGCAATGACAGTTTTTGCAATCGCTTTCACTGATTTGCAATCTTTTCCACCAATCCACCAATCTTGTCCATCAACTGAACAGTATTTAAAGACAAAATTTCTTGCACCATCATTCAATTTTGACAACCAACCCAAAGTTGTGTCATTATCATGCGTCCCCGTGTAGGCAACAGAATTTTTTTCAAAATTGTGTGGAAGATGAGACGATGGCGTGCCATCAAAACCAAATTGAAAGATTTTCATGCCCATAAAACCACTTTCTTTGACAAATTCAACAACGTCTTCATCAATGTCGCCCAAATCTTCGGCAATAATTTTTGAAAACGGATTGTCTTGTCTGAACAAATTTATGATTTCCATTTGAGGGCCATTTTCCCAGTGTCCATTTTTTGCTGTTTCTTTGTCCTCTGCAGGAATTGCAAAATAGTTGTAAAATGCTCTGAAATGGTCAAGTCTTAGTGCATCATAAACTCTCAAACAAAATGCTACTCTTTTTCTCCACCACACAAATTTGTTTTGACGCATTTTTTCAAAATCGTAAAGTGGGTTGCCCCAAATTTGACCATTTTTTGCAAACGCATCAGGTGGAACACCTGCCACAAAAGATTGAGTGAGGTCATCGTTTAGTTGAAATAGTTCACGATTTGCCCAAACATCAACACTGTTTAGCCCAACATAGAAAGGAATGTCGCCAATGATTCCAACTCCGTTTTCATTGACTTTGTCTTTCAATTCAAACCATTCACGATAAAATTCAAATTGTTCAAATTTGTAAAAATTTATTCGTTCTTCAAATTGTTTTGAAGCATTTGCAATGGCATCTGCTTGATGTCTAGCAAGTCCATCTTCCCAAAGCCACCAACAATCTCCAAATTTTTCTGAAAGTGCTTTGAACATGGCATAATCATCAAGCCAATCACTTTCATTGTTTGAAAAAGCATCGATTTCTTGTTGAATCTCAGGTGTTATGCGTTGAAATGCAATTTGCAACAATCGAGTTTTAGATTGTCTTGCAAAATCATAGTTTGCAACACATTCATCACCAAAATATTTTGCTTCATTGACTTCGGATTGGTCAACAAGTCCCAGTTCTTTCAGTTTTTCAGGATTGATATAGAGTGAATTTCCTGCATAGGAAGAATCACCTGAATATGGAGAATTTCCCCATCCAATCGAACTGATTGGCAAAACCTGCCACCAGTGAAACCCCATTGATGCGATTTGTTTTGAAAAGTCTTCACATTCTTTTGAGAACACGCCAATTCCAAATTCACTTGGCAATGAAGATATGTTGCACAATACACCAGATGCACGTTCAAAATCCATGACTTCTTCCTTATGTTTTTACGATTAGTCTTCTACACGAATAAATGCCAAAATCTTTTCAACTCCTGCGAGTTTTTCAATTTCAGCAAGTGTTTTTTTCATGACGCTTTCTTTTGCAAGCGAAGTCACAAACACAATTGGAACATTGTTTTCTTTTGTAACTTTTCTTTGAAGAACGTCCAAAATGTTGATGTTGTTTTTGCCAAAAGCATTAGCAATTTTTCCCAAAGTGCCTTCCATATCATTTGCGAGCAAACGAATGTAATATTTGCTTTGGAAGTCATCAAGGAAATCTTCATCGTTGACTTTGTCAACTTCCATAAATGAAAATCTTTGAGGTTCGCTTTGTTTTGCAGCAAACAAAATGTCTGACACAATGGCACTTCCTGTTGGCAATGCACCTGCACCCCTGCCGTAGAGCATGATGTCATCCACGCTGTCGCCTTTCAAATAGACAGCATTGAACGAGCCTGACACAGATGCCAAAGGATGGTCTGTTGGAACAAATGCAGGGTGAACTCTTGCTTCAATTTTTCCATTGAAGTTTTTTGAAATTGCAAGCAATTTGAGAGTCAAACCAAGTTCTTTTCCAATGTTTATGTCGCAAACAGAAATGTTTGAAATTCCTTCACGATAGACTTTTTCAAGTGGAACACGTTTGTGATAGGCAAGAGAAGACAAAATTGAAATTTTGTAACTTGCATCAAAGCCCTCCACGTCTGCCGTTGGGTTTGCCTCGGCATAGCCAAGGTCTTGTGCTGATTTCAATGCATCATCATATGCTGTGCCCTTTTCTGACATTGAAGACAAAATGTAGTTTGTCGTTCCGTTGATGATGCCTTTCATGTTCAAAATGTGGTTTGCTTGTGTGCCATCAGTAAGTGTGCGAATGATTGGAACACCACCTACACAACTTGCTTCAAAATATAGTCCTGCATTTCCTTTTTTTGCAGCCATTTCAAGTTCTGGCCAGTGCTTTGCAAAAAGTTCTTTGTTTGCAGTGACAATGCTCTTGCCATGTTCCAAAGCCTTGATTAAAAAGGTTCTTGCAGGTTCAATGCCACCAAAAAATTCAGCAACAATTTGAACACCATCATCATTTATAATTTTGTCAATGTCTGTTGTGATTTGTTCTTCACGAACACCTTTTGACAAACAACGCTCAATGTTTTTGTCCATTACGTATTTTATTTGTGTGTCAACTCCTTGTGTTTCAATGAAAAAATCATGGTTTTTCACCAAAATATCATAAGTTCCACCACCAACAGTTCCCAGTCCAAGCAAAGCAATGCCTATTTTTTTCATTCTCTATTTCTCCTTAATGTTCATTTGTTCAAATCATAAATATATTTCAAGCCTTTGAGAGCAAGGGCTCTGTCGATGACATCAATCAAGTTGTCATCAACCTTTTCAATCAATTCAGAAAGTCCACCTGTTGCAACAACACAAGCGTCTTGCAAGCCATCTTCTTGTTTCATTTTTTCCACAATTCCACGAACCAAACCTGCATAGCCATATACAACACCTGATTGCATACATGTTTTTGTGTTTGTACCAATGATTTTTTCAGGCTTCAACAACTCAATTCTTGGCAGTTTGGCAGTTGTGTCAACCAAACTTTCTGTTGCTGTTTTGATTCCAGGAGCAATCGCTCCACCCAAAAAAACGCCATCTTTGTTGACTGCGTTGAATGTTGTTGCCGAGCCAAAATCAACCAAAATCACAGGTCCACCATAAAAATGATAGGCAGCAGCACTTTCCACAATTCGGTCAGAACCAAGTTCAGATGGGTTGTCATACGAAATTTTGATACCAACCTCTGTTTTGCAACCAATCATGATTGGTTTGATGTGCATATAGTAGGCACACATATGTTCAATGGTATAGTTTAGAGATGGAGAAACCGATGACACAATAACGCCTGTTATGTCAGAAAATTTGACATTGATTGATGTCAACAAATCAAAAAGCACCATGCCATATTCATCTGCTGTTCGGTTGCGTTCTGTTGAGATTCTCCAACTCGAATCAAGTTTTTCATCACGATAGACACCAATTTTGATGTTCGTGTTTCCTATGTCCATCACAAGAAGCATATTTTGCCCTCTTTTTTCAAAAATTTTAAGTGCAAAAAAAATTGCACTTGTTAGTTATTATACCAAACCAAGCCCTATTTTACAAGGATTTGACCAAACTATTTTAGCAGAGCAATTTCAAGAACTATGACCAGCAAATAGGAATACCAACACATTGCAGGAAAGAACATCACAGCATTTCTCATTCTTGTCATCATAAATTTGATTTGCGCCATAAGTGCCAAAAGCCAAATCATTGAGCCAATCACCAAAGCCCCAATCACATTGTGGCAATGAAAAAACACAAAAATTTCTAGCACATACAAAATTCCAATTGCCGAGATTGTCACAATCGAAATGGTAGGCTTTTTTTCTATTGATGCATTTGCCATTCCAAGTGCAAGCAACAAAAACGAAAATGATTCCAAAATTTCAAACAACAAAGATGATGGCAGTCCCGAAAAATTAGAAAGAATGTTTATCCAATGCGAATCAATGACAAAAAATACCGATGAAACATAGGCAACAATCAAAACAAAAAATGAACTTAGAAACAGTGCCAAAAGCCATTTGTAAACTCTCATTTCACTTTTAAAATATGAAATTGCAATCTACAATATGCGATTGAAATTCCTTTTTTGCCTGTTGATTTTGATTTTTGTTGAAAAATGCAAGCACATTTTATTTCAGTCACATTTTTGTGCAATGGAAAATGCAATTTCCATTTCTTCTCTCATTTGGTTTTTGACAACATTCTTTCTTTTAGGTTTTGTGAACATTATCTCATTTAGGTTTTGACAACATTTTTTTCTTTTGGTTTTTGACAATATTTTCTCTTTTGGGTTTGACAACATCTTCTCTTATGAGTTTTATAAGCATGCTCTCTTTTGGTTTTGACAACACCTGCATATAAAGATTGCGATTTGCTTCAATTTTTGCAATTTTGATTTACATTTGTTTTAAATTGTTCTTCTGCAAAATTTTCTTGTTAAATTTTGATTTTCGCAAACAATTTTTTTTTACAAATTCATGCCAAAATTTTTACAATGAAAAGGAGCAAGTTTCCTTGCTCCTTTTGTCGAATATGTAACTTGATTGCTATTTGCAACCATTTCCATATCCTCCACCACCACAGCAACAGCAGAGAATGATGAGAATGAAAATCCATTCACAACATCCACATCCGCCACCGCCACCGCATCCACCAAATCCACCGTGTCCACCATCACCACAACCACAGCAACAAATGAGAATCAATATCAGCCACAAGCAGCAACATCCGTCTCCAAATCCGTTCATAGCGTTTCCCTCCTAATTTATTTGGATTTCTCCATACTTCACATTACGCAAACACAAAAAAAATTGTGCAAAAATTTCTTTAATTTAGGAATAGTTGACTTTCAAACTGCATTATAATATTATTTGAGTGTCGCACATATGTGTGAACAAAAATTTTTCACGCATTCCAGCGTGGACAAAAGGAATCATTATGGCAAAACTTACAATGGACAAAATTGTTGCTCTCTGCAAAAACCGTGGTTTCATCTTTTCAGGAAGTGAAATTTATGGTGGACTTGCAAACACTTGGGACTACGGTCCTCTTGGTGTATCGTTGAAAAACAATGTCAAATCGGCTTGGTGGAAAAAATTTGTCACCGAAAGCCCATACAACGTAGGCGTCGATTGTGCAATTTTGATGAACCCAACAGTTTGGGAAGCATCTGGACACATCGGTGGTTTTTCTGACCCTTTGATGGATTGCAAAGCATGCAAATCTCGTCATCGTGCTGACCAACTCATTGAAGACTACAATGCAAAGCATGGCATTGAAGAAAACATCGCAAGTTGGACAAACGAACAAATGGAAGCCTACATTCAAGAAAAGAAAATCACATGCCCAATTTGTGGCAAATCTGAATTTACTGGGGTTAGAAAATTCAATTTGATGTTCAAGACATTTCAAGGTGTCACCGAAGACAATTCAAGCACTGTCTATCTTCGCCCTGAAACAGCACAAGGCATTTTTGTAAACTTCAAAAATGTTCAACGCTCATCAAGAAAAAAAGTTCCATTCGGAATTGCTCAAATTGGAAAATCTTTCAGAAATGAAATCACTCCTGGAAACTTCACATTTAGAACTCGTGAATTTGAACAAATGGAATTGGAATTTTTCTGCGAACCAGGAACAGACCTTGAATGGTTCAACTATTGGAAAAACTTCTGTCACCAATGGCTTTTGGATCTCGGAATTAAATCTGAATCTTTGAAACTTCGTGACCACGACCCAGAAGAACTTTGTTTCTATTCAAAAGCAACAACCGACTTTGAATTTATGTTCCCATTTGGTTGGGGCGAACTTTGGGGTGTTGCTGACAGAACTGACTACGATTTGAAACAACACGCAAAATTCAGTGGAAAAGACATGAGTTATATTGACCCAGTCACCAATGAAAAATATGTTCCTTATGTTGTCGAACCATCACTTGGTGCTGACCGTGTCGTGCTTGCATTCCTTTGCAACGCATATGATGAAGAAGAAATCAATGGTGAAACAAGAATTGTTTTGCACTTGCACCATGCACTTGCACCAATAAAAGTTGCAGTTTTGCCACTTCAAAAAAATCTCAATGAAAAAGCAACTGAAATTTTCACTGCGCTTTCAAAAAAATTTGCTTGCGAATTTGATGGTGCAGGCTCAATTGGAAAAAGATATCGTCGTCAAGATGAAATTGGAACTCCATTCTGCCTTACAGTTGACTTTGACACACTTGAAGACAATTCAGTCACAGTTCGTGAAAGAGATACAATGGCACAAGTTAGAATCAACATTGATGATTTGGAAGCATATTTCCAAGCCCAACTTGAATACTGATTACAGCCTTAATTTCAACAAAAACGAAACGAAGCAAAACAAATTTAAACAACTAAATATAAACAAAAAACAGCACATCACACGATATGCTGTTTTTTATTTTCTTTGTTTTCATTATTCTTTTTTAATTTTATTTTTGAAATTCACTTTCTATTTGCTACTATATTTTATTGCTATATTTTATTGCTATATTTTATTGCTATATTTTATTGCTATATTTTATTGTAAAAAATGTAGCAACAAAATGTAGCAACAAAATGTAGCAACAAAATGTAGCAACAAAATGTAGCAACAAA